>JAHFHJ010000095.1 GCA_023246985.1 Candidatus Omnitrophota bacterium
CGGGTATTGAGAGAATCTCCTCTCTCTCGATATCGCTCGGAGGAGCTGTCTTGTCCCTTCTTGATCTCGGCGGCGATTATGTCCTCGCCGGGACTGAGACTAAGGATGGAAAAATCCATGTTCTGAAAGTGGTGAAGGATGCCATGGGGAACATCACGGGCATTGAGAAAATCTCCTCTCTCGCGGAATCGTTCGAAGGAAGCGTCTGGTCCTTTCTTGATCTTGGCGGCGATTATGTCCTCGCCGGGACTGGGACTAACGATGGAGAAATCCATGTTCTGAAAGTGGTGAAGGACGGCATGGGGCATATCACGGACATTGAGAAAATCTCCCCTCTCTCGGTATCGCTCGGAGGAGGCGTCTTGTCCCTTCTTGATCTCGGTGGCGATTATGTCCTCGCCGGGACTGGGACTAATGATCGTAAAACCCATGTTCTGAAAGTGGTGAAGGACGGCACGGGACATATCACGGGCATTGAGAAAATTCCCTCTCTCGCAGAATCGTTCGGAGAAGCTGTCTGGTCCCTTCTTGATCTTGGCGGCGGTTATTTCCTCGCCGGAACTGGAGGTGGAAAAAGCCATGTTCTGAAGATCGACGGCAAGACAGCCCCGGTTTCTGCGCCGGACCGCATTGCTTCACTTAAGAAACGGCAGGATAAGCTTCAACGCGTTTCGCGCTCGGAAGTTCGTCAAACCGCGAGCCGTCCCGGAGCTCACGATCTAACGTTCTTGGACTTGATGCGTTCAACCCATGGCGAGATTCGGCCGCCGGCGAGCACTTTCCGGGAACCCGAAAAAGAAGAGAATATTGTGAAGCACACGCTTTATGAACCGGTGCTGGCTTATTACAAGGCGCGGCAAGCAATGATCCATGCGATCCGGAGCGGTCACGCGGCCCAATACGAAAAGGCCAGGGCCGCGATGGATGAAACGGCCCGCGAAGTCAATAAGCGCAAACCGTCGCGGAATGATCTTGATATCCTTACGAATTATTTGCGTAAAAAAAGTCCCTCGGGCGTGGACGGTGAACTGATCGGCGATGCCATTGAAGTCACGCGCGTTTCCGGGGAAGAGTTCACCGGGGCCGAGCAAAAGGCGATCCAGACCGAACTGGGCGCTTTTCTTGATGCGCTCGGTTATTCAACCGGGGAAAAGGCAGACCTTCTGCGGGCGATCGGTCTTGTGGCCTATCCGATGACCGCCCTGAATCTGATGCCCCAAAGCATCCGGGAATTCCGATTTGTGCCTGAGGCCCTGAAAGCGGTACTCGAAATCTTCGGATTGTTTGCTACGGCCGCGGGCAACGCCCTTGGGGGTTTTCTTGGCGGAACCGCCGTTCTCGATCATGATCTCGGGCTTTTTCTGGTTCGTGATCCCGGGGCGAAGAGCGAAGCGGCGCTTCTATCCACTGCCGTTCATGAAGCAACTCATTATCTGGCGCGCGTCAATGAACTTCCTTTTGATGCTGCCCATGAAATGATTCCCACCGCGGCGGGAGTCGTGTGCTTTCTGATGAAAGCCGGAGAAGCGGACTATCTGGAAGACATCCTCCGGCAAGCCGGTGCGGAATCGCGTGATTTCTACCGGAGCGTGCTGCATGAAGGGATAAGGGATGCCCAAAAAGGCCTGCCGCTTGCGAAGCCCGATGAGTTGGCAGCCCGGATGCGGCGTCCCCTCGCGCAATCCTTGATCAAGGGTCGCGAGGGCGTAACTCCCGATTTCGCGCCGCGCTGCGCCGGTGTTTATCTGGCCGGTTACGCGATGACGCTGAAGGAAAAACAAAAGGATGCAGCTCCCTACCCATTCGTGGTGGATTACGGGAAGCGGTATCTGCCGCGCGTCCGGCACGCGGACGTTTCGCGGAAACTTACGGCGCGGGACTGGCAGTTTATCGATTCAATCCTTCCGGAATTGCGAGCGATCCTTCGCATGCTCATGACATGGAAAAACGAACCGGACCTTCGGGCGAAGACGCGCAAAGACGTGCGCTCCCTTGACCGGACGCGCTGGCTCTACGACGAAGAAACGGACCGATTGCATTACCTTCCGTGGGACATCCTCGAATACGGCAAAGACGGCGCAAAAGGCCTGACGATCCAGGAGGTGTTCCGTCGCGAGCATTCCGACGAGCAGGAGATTGAACCGGACTATGACCTTACGCCGTTCCGTGTCCTGTACGGGATCTCGGAAACGAAGCGTTTTACGGCCAGGGGCATTCTGGAATATTCGGGACGCGAGGACGAGCTCAAGGCTTTTTATCGGAAAAAATTCCGCGTCCGGGACCTCGAGATCGAAAAAGAGCGGATGAACGAGAACCCGCTCTTCGTGCAGTTCATCGAAGGACTTTTTTATACGCTCGCCATGAGTGATCGCGCACTCGCAAAGCCGCAGGAGGACCCGCGCATCACCCGTGACGAGGTCACCCGCCGGCTTCGCGCGGTCGTGCCGTTCATTGCCGGGGCCCTGGATGCTTCCGGAGAAGATTTCTATAAAACGATTCGCGATGACGTGTGGCCGCTTGCCCGGGAACTTTTTGAAAAGGACCGGACGAAAGCGGTGCGCGATGAGGTGGCCAATGACGCGATGAACGAAATGCTTGAAAAAGGCGAATTTGATATCGAAGGGCTGAGCTCCGAGGGGAAAACGCCTCCGGAAAGCGTGGAAGAATCAACCGGGGAGCCGGAAGAACCGCAGGGCGTTGAAGCCCGGGAACGGCCGGAAATGCCCGATCGGCCGCCCATGCCCGGCGTGCCGAACGGCGGACAGGAGCCACAAAAAAGTGGTCAAAGCGGAAAAGGGCAAAAGTCTTCCAAACCGCCGGTTCCCGAAGACGGTCAACGGATGAAGATGTCTCTGGATACGGACGGAGGCGGCAATATCAAGCCCGAAGATCTGAGCGATAAAGCCCGGGAAATGCTCCATAAGAAGATCGAAGAATTCATGAGAAAGATGACTCCGGAGCAGCGCGCCGAATATGAACGCCGGACGCGTGAAAAGATGGAAAGAGAAATACAGGAGGAAGCGGAAGCCATGTCCGATGTCACGGGCCAAAAACCGCAACCGCCTCCGGCAGGAATGCCGGGCCGCGCAGGGAAGCAGCGGAAAGGGCAGAGCCCCGCGGATGAAAAAGCGGCGGTTCAGGAAAAGGCGCGCGAGACATTAAGACAACTCGCGGAAAAGGGCCGGGAGATCGAGGCCAAGGCCCGGGAGATCGAAAAAAGCGCGGAAGAAACTTCCGGGGGGGCCGACAGGGTTTCCGGGCGGGCCGGGAAAGTGGATGGCCGCGGCAAGGGGACTGCCGGAGATGGAACCGATATCCGGCAGTCCCTTGAAGATTTGGCTGAAAAGTTGAAGGCGCTTCGCAACGCGGCTTCTGAATTCAAGGATAAAGCGGAGGAGGCCGGCAGGCATATCGAAGCGGTCGCGGGATCCCCGGAACAGGACGGAGAAAAACCCGGTTTCAAAGAACCCCCGGCTGCGAAGCGCTCCGCGGAAAAACTCCGGGAACTTCAGGAAGAGATTGAAACCCGGGCCAACCGGATGGAAAAAAAGGCGGCGGAAGCGGACAAAGCCGCGGAAGACGCAAAGGAAAGCGGCGCGGAATTGGCCGAAAAATTGAAAGACGAACCGGACCAAACGGATTCCATCAAGGGACGCGCGCGGAAAATCCTCAAGGATATGGAAGAGATCCGGACGCTGTTGAAACAAGTGGAAGAAGAAGCCTCGGCTTCGCAAGGACAGGCGGACGAACTCGTCGAAGAAGCGGCCTCCGCGCCGCTGCCGCAGATCGGCAACGGCGGGAAAAATCCGGAGACGGAAACGGGATCGGGAGATCCCGGATTTCATGCGGGCGGCGGGGCTTCGACGACTTCCGAAAAAACAGAAAAGGTGATGGCCCGCGACCGAAAGGGCGGCAAACCTGGGCCGAAACATTCCTTTAATTCCGCCGTCGAAGAAGCAATCCGGGCCTTGGCCGAAAACGCCGGAAAAAACGCAACCGTGAATAAAAACGACGCGGACGCAGAGGCGGAAGAAGCCATCCGGAAATTTACGGGTCTCAATGCCGGACAGCGGGCGGCCTATCAAAAGATTTTTGATGAAGTGCGGGGCGATGTTTCCGCGCTTCGCCAGGGAATCTTGAGCCGTCTTGAAGCCCTGGAGGCCCCGCGGTGGATCGGGCGTCAGCGCAAGGGGCGCCTAGACGGCCGGCGTCTTCCGATCACGGGGACCGGCGTTCAGGACGTATTCCAGCGCAAGATCGAGCCGGGCGAGAAAAAACTCCGCATCACGCTGATCCTCGACGGTAGCGGCAGTATGTACGGTGATTCGAACAACCTTGACATCGAGAACGTGTCATCGGCCATGCTCAAGGCGTCGAACCGCATTAACAACGCCGTCAAAACCGCGGTGCTTTTTATGGAGGCCTTCCGGGATAACCCGCACGTTGAGATCGAGATCGTTCTGTTCGCGACTAAGCAGAAGATCATCAAGGATTTCGAAGAAAAGATCACCCTGGAGGTCATTTACCGCGTGATTGAGAATATCCTGAACCATGATCTCGGTTCAGAGAACACCGATCTGGCGGCGCTTCAAACGGCGCTTCAAAGTCTCCGTGCCCGCGAACGCGCGCGCGGTGTTTTTCCGAAGATCGTGGCGATCATTGCGGACGGCGGGATCAACTATGCCGACCAAAAGGGTATCGAAGAAGCATTAAGGGAAAATACGGATATCGCATTTATGCCCCGCGGGATCGGTTCCCAAAGCGGCGATGTTGAAGCGGCTTATGCGCCGTATGGAAAGAAGGAGCCCAGTATCGGCGAACTTGCCAAGCATTTCGGGGAGGATTTGAAAAAGCAGGCCACGGCCCTGACGGGCCGCTCCGAGGCGCGCGCGAACAATGTTATCGAGAAGATCGGGAGTTTCAGGATCATCGAAGAAGACCGGAAACGATTCCTTACGTTCACGGAGGGAAAATACAAAATCAAATATCCCGGTTTTAAAGTGGAAATAAACGGCGAATTTGAAAAGATTGCGGATGGCGACTTTTTCGAGTGTGACACGAACGTGGATAATCTGGTGCGGATCATCAAGGGACTGAACCGTCAGGACATTCACAAGAGCCCGCTTTATGTGATCGGCGAAGAAGGCGCCGGCAAGAACTGGCTGATCTATTTTGCGGCCCGGTTGATGCGCCGCAATGTCCGTTTCATGGCTTTTCACGAAGATGTCCACGAAGACGATCTTGTCGAACGGCGCGGCGTGAATGAGCGCGAGAAAGGTAAAACGGACTGGATCCCGTCTTCTCTGACGACGGCCATGGAACAGGGAGATATTTTTGTGGGCGACGAAGTGAATAAGGCGAAACCTTCGGTGCGCGCCAAGATGAACAATCTTTATGAAGATCGTGAAGTGACGCTGCATGACGGCAGCAGGATCACAGCCCGGCGGCGGTTCGTCGCGGTCTTTACGGCCAATCCACCGCCGACGGGCCGCGATGCCAGGGTTTATCAAGTGAACGCGGATTCCGCGGAAATGATGGACCGCTCCAATGTCATCGAAATCGATTACCTTCCCGAGAACGAAGAAATGGAATTTCTTTTCCGGAGCATCATGACGATGCGCGGTCTCAAGGATATTTCAGGGATTACGACCAAGGAAAGAGAGCTGGTGGGGCAGCTGGTGAAAGCCGCGGACAAGATCCGGGCAAGATACAAAGGAAGTGACGCCGCCGGCGGCCGTTTGGGCCGGGGGCAGATGGTGGCGCGTCCTTTTTCCACCCGGGCGCTTGAAAATATTGTCAAGCATATTGCGCGTTATCCGGGGGACATC
>JAHFHJ010000096.1 GCA_023246985.1 Candidatus Omnitrophota bacterium
TTTCGCGGCTGTCCGGGCAGGACTCGACCGCGATTATGGGCCGATGCAGGAGATCTTTAAAGCCGTGGTTAAGCGGACGCTTTTGAGCCGTTAGAAGCGGAAGAAGGTTCCTTTTTCAGGACCTTGACAAGCCACGCCGGTCTGGAGCCGAGTTCGATCGTAGTAGAACTGGATACGTTGACAAACAGCATTCGTTTGTAAGCGATTCGGTCTTGCAGGTAAGGATTGGTTTCCATGAGCGATCGTTTTAGCATGACGAAATTATAGCATAAATTAAATTTAAAGGGATACGCAGTGAACTACGAACCGGTGATTGGGCTTGAAGTCCACGTACAACTGAAAACAAAGTCGAAGCTTTTCTGCTCATGCTCTACGGAATTTGGAGCCGAGGGGAACAAGCATACGTGTCCGGTGTGTCTCGGCTGGCCGGGATCGCTGCCGGTGGTGAATGAAAAAGCGCTGAAGCTCGCGATCAAAGCCGGACTTGCGCTCAATTGCAAAGTAGCCGAACGTTTGAAATTCGACCGGAAACATTATTTCTATCCGGATCTTCCGAAAGCTTACCAAATCTCCCAGTACGACATGCCCGTGAACGGCCGAGGGTGGCTTGATATTGAAACCAAGACGACAGATGACAGACTACAGACCACAGCAAAAAAAATAGGAATTACGCGCGCCCACTTGGAAGAAGACGCCGGGAAACTTCTTCATGAGAACATCGCGGACGGCAGTCTTGTGGATTACAACCGCGGCGGCATTCCTTTGCTTGAGATCGTTTCCGAGCCGGACCTCCGCAGTCCGCAGGAAGCGTATGATTATCTCACCGCGCTCAAAGCGATCCTCCAATATGTCGAAGTAAGCGATTGCGATATGGAAAAAGGAAGCCTCCGCTGCGACGCGAACGTATCGGTGAGGCCCGTCGGTCAGGAAAAGTTCGGGACCAAGGTTGAGATCAAGAACCTCAACTCCTTCAAGATGGCGCAGAAAGCCATCCAATATGAAATGGAACGGCAGACCGAAGCGCTTGAGGGCGGGGAGACGATCGTTCAGGAAACCCGGCTTTGGAACGACGCCCAAGGAACAACCTCTTCCATGCGCTCCAAAGAAGAGGCGCACGACTACCGCTATTTTCCGGAGCCGGACCTTGTGCCGTTCACACTTTCGCGGGCCGCGGTCAGCGAGATCCGAAAAACTTTACCCGAACTGCCGCTTGAAAAAGCCAAGCGGTTCATCAAAGAATTCGCGATCCCGGAATACGACGCCTATGTGCTTGTACAGGAAAAAAAACTCGCCGAATATTTTGAAAACTGCGTAAAAGAAGGCGGAAATCCAAAACTTATCGCAAAGAGAATATTAAACGAGTTTTTGGCCGCTCTGAGCGAGAGCAAAAAAACAATCGAGGATTGCGGCGTTCAGCCAAAAGATATGGTCGAGTTAAGTAAGCTGGAGGAAAACAATACGATCTCTAGCACGACCGTAAAAATTGTAATGGCAAAAATGGTTCTAACATTGAATTCTCCCGCCGTCATTATTAAAGAAGAAGGTCTTGCTCAGGTTTCCGACACCGGACTGATCGAGAGGGCCGCCGAAAAAGCCATTGCCGCGAATCCTGCCGCGGTCGCGGAGTTCAAAGCCGGGAAACAAAAGGCCCTCGGCGCCTTGGTCGGCGCGGTCATGAAAGAAACGGGCGGCAAAGCGAATCCGCAATTAGCCAATGAGATACTGCGCAAAAAGCTTTCGAGTTAACGCAATGATCAACGGTCAACGATCAACGAGAAACAAAAAAACGTCGCGCGTTGCGCGTTGCGCGCGCCACACCTTGGGCGTCGAGACCTCCTGCGACGAAACGGCGTGCGCCGTACTGAAAGGCAAGGACACGATCCTCTCCAACATCGTTTCCTCGAGCCTCTTCCGCCATAAAAAATTCGGCGGTGTGGTGCCCGAGATCGCTTCGCGGCATTGCATGGAGCAGATTCAATGTGTTTTCCATGAAGCTCTGGCAGAAGCGAAGATCCAGGCGTCCGATCTCGATCTGATTGCCGTGACCCGGGGGCCGGGGCTTATCGGCTCACTCCTTGTCGGCGTGGCCTTCGCGAAAGCGCTCGCGTATCAACTGGGCATTCCGGTCGTCGGCGTCAATCACATGGAAGCGCATCTGGTCGCGAACTTTTTTGGCCGGCCGGAACCCAAACGCTATATCGGACTTTTGGTTTCCGGCGGACACACGATGCTGACTTATTGCGAAAAGGGGAAGGTCCGTGTCATGGGCGAGACCGTGGACGACGCGGTCGGCGAAGCTTATGACAAAGCCGCCAAGATCCTCGGGCTTGGTTATCCCGGAGGTCCGGTTCTCGATCAACTCTCGAAACAAGGGAACCCCCAAGCGGTTCATTTCACAAAGCCAAAACAGGATCCTAGA
Organism: Candidatus Omnitrophota bacterium; assembly: GCA_023246985.1. Taxonomy (GTDB): domain Bacteria; phylum Omnitrophota; class Omnitrophia; order Omnitrophales; family Aquincolibacteriaceae; genus Aquincolibacterium. The sequence goes on from JAHFHJ010000096.1 coordinate 2,420, forward strand.
TTCGCCTTCAGCTTCAGCGGGATCAAGACGGCGGTGCTTTATCTCACGCAAGACTTCAAAACAGGGAAGCCGAAATCCGATGCTCCGGCCGCGAAAGATATTGCGGCAAGTTTTCAACATGCCGTGATCGGCTGGCTTGCGGAGAAAGCGATCGACGCGTGTGAATTCAAAGGCGTTTCGGATATCGTGGTCGGCGGCGGCGTGAGCGCGAATTCCTATTTACGCGAGAAACTCACGCGGGACGCCGCGGCGAAGGGCGTCAAGGTCTGGTTCCCGCCGCTCGTATTAAGCACGGACAATGCGGCCATGATCGCGCGCCGCGGATTTGAACTTTATCAAAACGGGAAACGGTCGAAACTTAATATGACCGGAAATCCAGGATTAAGGATCTCATAAAAGGGGGGAGTGTTATGGATGTTATCATGCTGACGCCTCAGGATATCGATGTCGCGATCAGGTTGATCGTGGCGACTTTTTTGGGAGCTTTGATCGGGCTCGAGCGGGAAGTTCAAAGGAAAGAAGCGGGTTTCAAGACCTACGCGCTCGTTTGCCTCGGCTCCGCGCTTATGATGATCGTGTCCGTGGATGTGTTCAACCTGTACCATCTATTGACCAATGTGGACCCGGGTCGGATCGCAGCGCAGGCCGTGACCGGAATCGGGTTCCTTGGCGCGGGCGCAATCATTCGTTCCAAGGAGGGAAGCGTCAAAGGGCTGACCACCGCGGCGGGGATATGGGCCGCTTGCGCGATCGGACTGGCTTGCGGGTTGGGGCTTTATAAGCAGGCCGTGATCACAACGCTGTTGGTATTGACGATCCTGGTACTCTTCTCAAAGGTCGAAAAGAATATCCTTTTCAAGAAACACCACGTGGAATAAGGTCTTTTCCAGGATTGACACTCCGAAAGCAAACGGCTAGAATTCGCGTCCTATGAACAAGCTCAAGATGGCGCTACCCAAGGGCAGTCTCGAAGAAGCGACCTACCATCTCTTCAAACGGGCCGGTTTCAAGATTAATGTCAGTTCCCGTTCGTATATTCCTTCCATTGATGATCCTGAGATCGAAGTGGTACTCTTCCGTCCCCAGGAGATGTCCCGTTACGTTGAGCAGGGCATCGTGGATTGCGGTCTGACCGGGCATGATTGGATCGTTGAGAATCATTCCAAAGTTGCGGAGCTCGCCGAGCTTCAATATTCCAAACGGACCTCCCATCCGGTCCGTTGGGTGCTGGCGGTTCATGAATCTTCGCCGTTCAAATCCGTCAAGGATCTCAAGGGAAAAAAAATCGTGACGGAACTTGTCGGGGTCACCCAGCGCTATCTCAAGAAGCATAGAGTCGACGCGGAAGTGGAATTCTCCTGGGGCGCTACGGAAGCCAAGCCGCCGCGCCTGGCCGACGCCATCGTTGAAGCGACCGAGACCGGTTCCAGCCTTCGGGCGAATCATCTCAGAATCATCGATACCGTGATCGTTTCCATCCCGAAATTCATCGCGAACAAGCAGAGCGCAAAGGATCCCTGGAAAAAGCAAAAGATGGGCAATCTCATCATGCTTCTCGACGGCGCGATGCGCGCTCAGGAGAAGGTCGGGTTTAAAATGAACGTCGAAAAGAAGAATTTGCAAAAGGTTCTGAGCCTTCTTCCGGCCATGAAGAAACCGACCATTGCGAATCTTACGGACAAGAACTGGCTGGATGTCGAGACGATCATCGATGAGTCCGTGGTCCGGGAACTGATTCCGGCGCTCAAGAAAGCCGGCGCTTCGGGCATCATTGAATATCCTTTAAATAAAGTCATACCCTAAGAGCAGTGATAAGCGGTAAGGAATAAGTCGTAAGGGGTTTATCACTTGCTTGCTTATGACTTACCACTGGAGGCAACAATGCCCTGGGCTCGTAAACAACGCAAGAAGAAGATGAATAAGCATAAGCGCAAGAAGAAGTTGCGCAAGAACCGCCACAAGAAAAAAGACTGGTCTTAATTCCGTACGAAGTATGTAGGGCGTAAAGGCGTAAGACGTACGGCGAACAAAGAGCAAAACGCCGTACGCCGTACGCCGTACGCCATGCGCCGTACACCTTGACGCCGTACGTACACCGTACTGAAATGAAAACACTCACCCTGAAAAGTCCCGCCAAACTTAATCTCCACCTTCGCATCATCCGTAAAAGGCCTGACGGATATCATGAGCTGCTAACGCTTTTCCACCGCATTTCTCTCGCGGATACGATCGTCATTCGCAAAAGATCCAAAGGTTTTAAGCTTACCACGAACATTTCCTCGCTTGAAACCGGGGAGAGTAATCTCATCACAAAGGCCTACCGTGCGCTCCAGTTGAGATTTCCGGGTCTTGGCGGGGTCTCCGTACGGTTGACCAAGCGTATCCCCCTAGGGGCGGGGCTCGGTGGCGGTTCGAGCAATGCGGCATTCTTCCTCCTTGGCATGAAAATTTTTTTTCGTCTCCGGATTTCCCACAAGGAACTTTTTAAAATGGGCCAAGAGCTTGGAGCGGACGTACCGTTTTTTCTTTGCGACGCGCGGCAAGCCTTGGCGTGGGGAATCGGAGAAAAGACGCAAAGACTTTCTTCCCGGGCGAAGCTTTGGTTTCTCTTACTTCTTACGGATCAAGGACTTAATACAAAAAAAGTGTATCAAAATCTGGCTTTGGGACGCCGGCCCCTTTCCTTGACGAAGGAGAAGCGTGTTGCTATAATTCTCCGCTCTTTATTCGATACCAAGAGGATCCGGGAAGCTGCCCGACTGGCGCGAAATGACCTCGAGCTCTCGGCATTCAAGTTGAGGCCATCGATTCTTCAAGCCATTCAAGCCCTGAAAACTGCGGGAGCCCCTCTTGTCCTTATGAGCGGAAGCGGAGCCACGGTTTTTGCGGCGTTCTCCAGCCGGAAAGAAGCTCAAAAATTTTTCCAAAGGGCGGCGAGACTGCCTGTTCCCTGCCGGAAAATGGTCTGTCATTCATTTTGATCCTTTTAGAACTTTCATTGCCCCGTGGTGAAATGGTATCACACTGCCCTTTGGAGGCAAGGTTCCTGGTTCGAGCCCAGGCGGGGCAGTACTTCGACTCGGCTTTCAGCCTCGCTCAGTACTAGCCGAGGAGAAGTATCCTGAGCGACTGAACGAAGTGAAGGAGTCGAAGGACGCAATCGGGGCAGTACTTCGACTCGCTTCGCTCGCTCACCACGAGATAGAGAAGCGAGTCGAGCCATCCTGAGCGACCGAGCAACGCGAGGGAGTCGAAGGATTACGAGCTCACTTCGAAGGACACAATTTTTTATGATGAGCGAACGAAGAGAGTCGAACCAGTGGTTTGTCTATATTCTCAAATGTAAGAACGGCGATTTG
>JAHFHJ010000021.1 GCA_023246985.1 Candidatus Omnitrophota bacterium
CCCACTGTTTTTTCCCGCCGTTTGGCCTCGTATCCTTCATTGGGGAATGGTGCCCCGCTTGAAAAACGCGCGGGACTGCGGACGATAGATATTCACACAGCCAAGACAAGTTACCGCAAGTAAGTTTGATTTCATAGCTTTTATTGGGGAATGGTGTAATGTCCGCCAGAGGACGGATTCGTCCTTCGGCGAAGTAGCACTGGTGACTCTGGATCACCCAGTCTAGGTTCTGCGCCAGAGGCGCACCCGTCCTTTGGCGGGAAATCCTGATCGGTAAGCAATGAGCTATTTTGTTTATGTCTTGAAAAGTGAATCGCATGGCACACGATATGTCGGTAGCACTTTTGATATTCAAAGACGTTTGGCAGAACATAACGCCGGCCGTTGTCGATTCACAAGTGGACGCAAACCTTGGCGGTTGGTCTATCAGGAAGAAGTTCCGACGCTTTCGGATGCCAGAAGACGCGAAAATTTTTTGAAGACCGGTCAAGGTAGAAAAGAATTAGATCGAATCCTTTCTTGATACATTGGGGAATGGTGCCCCGCTTGAAAAACGCGCGGGACTGCGGACGATAGATATTCACACAGCCAAGACGAGTTACCGCAAGCAAGTTTGATTTCATGGCTTTTATTGGGGAATGGTGTAACGGTAGCACTGGTGACTCTGGATCACCCAGTCTAGGTTCAAATCCTAGTTCCCCAGGTTTCTTTTCCCCAACAGATTCTAAGATTTGAAGAGAACCCTGCTTGCGATCGTGACCCAATGTCACGATCGCAGGGTGAGTGGCCTACCGAAGCGAAGCGTAGGAGCCAAATCCTAGTTCCCCAGTTCTGCTTCGCCCAGTGCTTACGCCTGGGCTTCGAAGGAAAAGGTTCTTTCGAAGCTGATGAGCATCAAGCCGAAAAATCTACAATTCATCTACTCGATGTCTTAAGCGCGCATCCATAGCTTGGCGAGTCTGTCTGATTCGTGTTTTAAATAGTTGTCCCATTGGTGTGCGGCCTACTTCGTTTCCAAAACAATCGTCTGGGCAGCCTTTACGAATTCTCTGGTCTCAACTTAGGGCAATGACGCAAGCCATCGGGACGCGGAAAAAACGCCCACATCTCCGCTCTTCCCGGAAATGATCCTCCGAACGGTCCCCGGAGTATGGACGAGTTGGACTGCGGGTATTTTCAGGACTGACTGAAATTCCATCAGGGCCGGGGCCGGCGTGGTATCCGTCAGTTTCGCTTCGATTGCGAGAAATGGGACACGGTCTTTGGTCAAAAGAAAATCCGTTTCTTTTTTGTCCTTGTTCCGCAAATAATGGAGCCCGAAATCCCCCCATCCCCATTCGTTCCACGAACGGACAGCCCGCAATAGTTCAAGCGCAACCATGTTCTCAAACCTGGCGGCGGCATCCGCGATCAGCGGATAATTAAAAAGATAAAGTTTCTTCTCTTTCAGGATGGACCGGGTAACCCTTTTCGTCCAGGGCGATATCCGGAAGGTCAGATAAAAATAATCAAACAAATCCAGCCAGTTCTTGACCGCCGGAAAGCTGACCTGAAGGTCCGTCGCGAGGTTGTTGATCGAAACGGGACTCCCCACCTTCGTCGGCAAAAGCGAGAAGAGCGTCTCGATATCGTCGATCAACCTGATCTCATTGATGGAGCGCATGTCTTCCCGGATGATCTGCCTTCCGTAATTGGCCGACCAGCGCCTCCATGTTGCTTCCTTGCCGCTTAGAAACGGCTCGGGGAATCCCCCGAGATTAAAAAGCCCTTCCCAGACCCGAGCGCTTTGCGCGGCATTCACAAGGTCCATTCCGGAAAAAGGGTCTTTGAGGAACCGCTTGATATCCGTTCGGGAACGGGTCAGCTCCGCGATCGTGAACGGGAAAAGGCGCATTTCCAGAAAGCGGCCAGTCATGGCATCACCGGTGCGTTTACCGAGATCCAGACGTCCGCTTCCAAGAACCGCGAAAGCAAAGCGGTCGTGGAATTTATCGTAAGCCCCTTTTAGATAACTCTTCCAGTGCCGGTATTTGTGAATCTCGTCCAGGATCACCAGAGGACGGCCCGGACCTTCCGTGTCCACGGCCTGAAAAAAGTAGGGGTCCTGCAAAAGGGTCTTTTTATTATCGACGATGTCCCAATTGAAGTACGTCGTGTGGGGATATCCTTTGGCGATGATCTCTCGCATGAACGTGGTCTTCCCTACCTGACGGGGACCGGAAAGAAAGATCATGCTTTTTTCAGCGGACAGGTCCTTCCACAGGGATTGGTAGATCGCTCTTGTTTCCATAAACAAAGTCTAATGCCTACCTTGAAAAAGTCAAGGCGGATTTAAGATGCGCGTCAGATTCCATCTGCCTAACGCAGTAAACCGGACGGCGTCCGTGAGGGAGAGGTTAGCTAAGGTTTCCCAAGGAAGTGCCGGTAAACACGTGCTACCCAGAATCAAAATTCGTTGAGTAATGCGTTTTAAATGCCTCGGTAAAGTTCGATCATCCTCAAATGTCCGTCAAAATTTTTTATTTCTTTTTCATTAATTCAACAAGAGCAGCTGCTACCCCTTTTTCTCGATTTTCTCCCAGGTGTCGCGCAGGGTCACGATACGATTGAAAACCGGCCGGCCGGGACCGGAATCAACGGGATCGACAAAGAAATAGCCGAGCCGTTCGAACTGGAACCGCTCGCCCGGTTTTGCGTCCTTTAAGCTTGGCTCAAGAAACGCCGGAGAAACAACTTCAAGCGACTTAGGATTCAAATTTACAAGGATATCTTTTCCTTCCGGAACATCCGCCGGATCTTTCGCGGTAAACAAAGGGTCATAGAGCCGTACTTCCGCCCTGAACATGTGCCCGGCCGAGACCCAGTGGATCGTGCCTTTGACCTTCCGGCCGTCCGGAGGATGGTTCCCGCCGCGCGTCTCGGGATCATGCGTACAATGGAGCTCCGCGATCCTGCCGGACGCGTCCTTGATCACTTTTTCACACTTGATGAAATAGCCGTAACGGAGGCGCACTTCCCCGCCCGGCACAAGACGGAAGAACTTCGGGGGCGCGTCTTCGCGAAAATCTTCCCGTTCGATATAAAGCTCGCGTGAGAACGGAAGCTTCCTGGCTCCGGCGGCCGGGTCCTCGGGATTATTCACCGCTTCCATTTCTTCGATCTTGCCTTCGGGATAATTCGTGATCACGACCTTGAGCGGATCCAGCACGGCCATCACCCGCGGCGCGGTCTTGTTAAGCTCCTCGCGAATCGAGTTTTCGAGAAGTACCCGATCGATCGTGCTGTTGAATTTCGCGACGCCGATCTTATCGCAGAACGCGCGGATCGAAGACGGCGTATAGCCCCGGCGCCGGAAACCGGAGATCGTGGGCATGCGCGGGTCATTCCATCCGGAGACGATTTTCTGCCGGACCAGCTTCAGAAGGATCCGCTTACTCAAAAGCGTATGGGTAAGATTGAGCCGCGCGAACTCGATCTGCCGGGGACGGTGGATCCCCAGTGCGATCAGGAACCAATCGTAAAGAGGCCGGTTATTCTCAAATTCCAGCGTGCAGATGGAATGCGTGATCCCTTCGATCGAATCCGAGATGCAATGCGTGAAATCATACATCGGATAAATGCACCACGCGTCGCCCGTGCGGTGATGGGAGGCTTTCTTGATCCGGTAGATCGTGGGATCGCGCATCGTGATGTTAGGGGATGCCATGTCGATCTTCGCGCGAAGCACCCGGGAACCTTCTTCGAACTCGCCCTGACGCATTCGCTCGAAAAGATCCAGATTTTCTTCGACCGTGCGGTCGCGATCAGGACTGTTCTTTCCCGGCTCATTAAAAGTTCCGCGGTGCTGACGCTGTTCCTCCGGACTCAAATCGCAGACATACGCCTTTCCCTGCTTGATAAGCGTTAGGGCATGCTGAAAAAGCGCATCGAAATAATCGGAGGCGTAATACTCCCGGTCTTCCCAATCGAAGCCGAGCCAGCGAACGTCTTCGCGGATGGAATCCACGTATTCAACTTCTTCCTTCTCGGGATTCGTATCATCGAACCGGAGGTTGCAGAGGCCCTTGTAGTCCCGGGCGAGGCCGAAATTCAGACAGACGGACTTGGCATGACCGATGTGAAGATAGCCGTTCGGCTCAGGCGGAAATCGCGTGTGTACCCGCCCCTTGTTCTTGCCGCTTGCGATATCGGCGTCAATAATATCCCGGATGAAATTAGAAGGTTTTTTCTCAAACTCCATAGCGGGGGATTATACCAGATTCTCTAGCTTCGCGCGACCCGATGAAGGTGAACCGCAATAAACGTCTGGTACTTGACACCGAGTCTGGCGGCTTTGTCCTTGATCAACATAATGTCTTCGGGATTAACTCGCATATTCAAAACCGAGCCCCGCTTCCATTGATCTATGGCTTCCTTGATCTTAAAAAATTCCTCCCGACTGACCGGTTTGTAGAGGCCTTTTGACAATTCCTCATCCACCATCTTCTCTTCTTCGGTCAGATCCATTTTTTTCCAATTAAGCTTCTTCATCGGTCCTTTCTCCTCATGTAGATCTTTGTATATTTGCGACAAGGATACAACGTTTTCAAAAACATCTCTCCACCATGAATCACATATGGTACCACCCAAATATAATTTTGGTATTCAAAGAGCATCTTCTTTTGATCGTACCGGCTTGAATGGTCCGCAATCCCGACAAATTTCCGCCTCAGGATCTCCTCGAACGATACCCCGCGCTGATATTTCAACACCCGGTCCTTTTCAACGCACCAACGGATCTTCAAGCACCACCCCAAGGATAGCACAGTTTGTTTGTATAGACAAGTGTATTGTCATTTATGTTTTTATATTATTCATATTATATATTATTTACCATCATTTTTCAAGGGGAAGTCCTCACCTCGCTTTAAAACTTCGTGAAAATCTCAGGAAAGAAAGGCCGCGAGGCGCTTGAGGCAGGTCTTTTTGCCCAGAAGACTCATGAGATCAAAGATGCCGGGACTCGCGGTGCCGCCGGTGAGAACAAAACGCAGAGGGTGGATGATGTCTTTGGGTTTCAGGCCGGCGGCTTCGGCCGCCTGTTTTGTTTTTTGATCCAGGACCTGAACATCCTCAAAATCCCCCAAATGGTTCAGGACCTCCTGCAATTGTCCGAGAAGTTCCATCGCGCCCTTGTTCCCTCGGATCTCGGCCGTCAGTGGAAGATCCTTATACTCCGGTTCGGAAAAACAGTAGGCCGCCTGTTCCTTCAGTTCCCCATAGGTCCGAATACGCGGCCGGTAAAGCGCGATGAGTTTGCGCCATTTCCCTTCCGCGACGGGCTCTATTTTGTCTTTCCAGAATTCCGTGATCTGCCGCTCATAAACCTCCCCGTCAAGAGCGCGGATATGCTGACCGTTCAGCCACAGAAGTTTTTCGGGATCGAACCGGGCATTCGATTTAATCACGCGCTTGAGCGAGAATTGCTTCACAAGGTCCGGAAGCGAAAAGATCTCCTGAGGCGTTCCGGGGTTCCATCCCAGCAGAGCCAGGTAATTGATCAGTCCCTGCGGGAGAAACCCTTTGTTCCGGTATTCCGCGACCGCCACCGCGCCGTGGCGCTTGGAAAGAGGCGTTCCGTCCGCGCCAAAAATGAGCGGGAGATGCGCGTATTTCGGCGACTTCCACCCCAGCGCCTGCTGAAGCAGGACATGGCGCGGCGTGTTCGGAAGATGGTCCTCTCCGCGGATCACGTGACTGATCCCCATGTCATAATCGTCCACGATCACGGCGAGATGGAAGACCGGAAACCCGTCGGACTTCATGATGACGAGGTCCTCGAATTCTTGGGAGTCGTAGGTCACTTCCCCGCGGACGATGTCGTAGACTTTGACCTCGGTCTTGGGTATTTTGAATTTGACGGCTCCTTCAGATTCGTAAGCCAGGCCTTTCGAGAGAAGTTCCTGGACGACTTCACGATACCGGTCAAGCCGCCGGCTCTGACGAACCGGGTCCTCATCCCAATCGAGACCCAGCCATTTCAGCGAATCCAGAATTTCTTTTTCAAATGCCGGCGTCGAGCGTTGACGATCGGTATCCTCGATGCGAAGCAGAAATTTTCCGCCCTGTTGACGCGCGTAGAGATAATTAAAAAGCGCGGTGCGAACGCCGCCGATGTGGAGATATCCCGTCGGGGAGGGGGCAAATCGAACGCGGATGTCGGACATAGCTTAGGGTTTCAAATGTGAAATTTCAAATCTCGGATTTACCGACGGCGTGGATGAGGGATTTGACGCGATCAAGATCCAGGGGCTTATGTAAACACACCATCGCGCCGAGATTCAGGATCTCTTTTTCTTTCGATTCGGGCAAAAAACCCGTGATCAACGCCACCGGCACCTGACTGAAATGGCGGATCCGCTCCAGGACCTTCTTCCCGTCCATGACAGGCATCGCAGAATCAAGAAAAACAAGGTGATAATGGTTGGATTGGATCTTCTGCAGCCCTTCTTTGCCGCTCAGGGCCCAATCGACCTCGTAGCCTTCCTGTTCGAGGGTTTCGCGGAATTCCTCACAGATCATTTTTTCGTCGTCGACGATCAGCAATTTAACGATGGCCCGGGCCTCCGCGATGAAGGGGACAGTCCCCTTATTCGAAATCAGGGAACTTGAAATTCTCCCTGAGCGTCTCAAGGTAACTCCGTTTCGAGCTCTTCACCAGGGAGAGCGGCATATGGAAGCGGGTTACTTCGACGCTATAGCTATCGTCGATTTCGATCTTTTCTTGACCGTCGGCCGTGAGGAGGGCTTTTTCGTGGGGGTTTTCCGTGCGAATGCGGATCGTGATCTTTTCATCCGCCCCGATCACCAGGGCGCGCAGATTCAGAGCGTGGGGACATATCGGCGTGATCAGAAGCGCTTCAAGTTTGGGATGCACCACCGCCCCGCCCGCGGAGAGTGAGTAGGCCGTCGATCCGGTCGGCGAGGCGATCACCAGTCCGTCTCCCCTGAAACTCGTGAATTTCTCTCCCGAGATCGTCACATCCAGATGGAGGATACGGGCGAGTCCTTCACGGCTGATGACGACGTCGTTGAGCGCGATGAAACGCCGTTCCTGACCGGGTTTTTTTCCCTTCACCGTGCAGGACAGCATGAGGCGTTTCTCGACCGCCGGTTTCTGCGAAAGATAGACGTTCAGCTCCTCAAAAATCTCTTCGGCCTTGGCCTCGGTCAGAAATCCGAGCTTCCCGAAGTTCACGCCCAAGATCGGCACCACGCGGACTTGCATGCGGCTGACGACCGAAAGAATGGTCCCGTCCCCGCCGAGACATACGAGCAGCGTGGAATGCTCGATCATCTCATCCAGGGACGAAGACGAAGAATCCTGCACGGGAATATCCCGCTTCGCGAGCCAACTCTTAAGCTTTTCGCAAAGCTCCGGCGCGCCTTCTTTTTTCTGGTTGACGACGATTCCGATCTTTTCCATGTTCAAACCTTTCGCTCGGGAGCCATTCTAAGTCCTTGGCGCCCTCTCTTCAAGCAAAGAGACTTGCCGAACTTCACAGACAAGGGTCTCATTTATTGCACAATGATTGTCCGCCCGGAAAACTTCACGCTCTGGCCTTTGCGGATCTTGCGGGCTTTACGCGTCTCTATCTGACCGTCCACTTTGACTTCGGATTGCTCAACGGCATATTTGGCCGCTCCCCCGCTCTCGCAAAGCCCCGCCGCCTTGAGAAGTTTATAAAGCTCAATGAATTCCGCGTTGAGCGCAAAAGGAATTTCTTCCATTCAAATCACCGATTATTTATTGACGCGGCTGAGTTCTTTAAGAACCGAAGCGGCGACCTTTTCGGGCGAGAGGCCGAACTCATCGAGTTGGGCCTCGCGGGAGCCGTGTTCGATGAATGCGTCGGGAAGAGCGAGACGCTTGACCAAGGCATTGCGGATATTTTTTTCTTCGAAAAATTCGAGAATTTTGGAGCCAAACCCGCCCGTACCGACGTGTTCTTCTAAAGTAAAAAGGACCTTTGTTTTCCTGAAAGAATCCAGGATCAACTGCTCGTCAAGCGGCTTCGCGAAGCGCATGTTCACGACCCTTGCCGAAACGCCTTCCTTTTCAAGGAGCGCGCGGGCCTTGCAGGCCGTTTCCACCATGCTTCCGAGCGCAAAAAGCGTCGCATCGTTCCCGTCAAAAAGCACTTCCCCTTCGCCTACCTCGAAACTTTTTTTCGCGAAAGCGTCGAACATTTTGGGAATGTTCGCGCGCGGATAACGGATCGCGAAAACGGAAGGATGGCTGAGCGCCAGCTCCATCATTTTTTCCATTTCGTACTCGTCAATCGGCGAGGCGAGCACCAGGTTCGGTACCGACCCGAGAAAAGCGATATCGAAGATCCCCTGATGGGTGGCGCCATCCCCGCCGACAAGGCCCGCGCGGTCAATCCCGATCACGAGGCTCTGTCTTTGAAGCGCGACGTCATGCATGATCGAATCATAAGCCCGCTGGAGGAATGACGAATAGATCGCAACCACGGGCTTGAGACCGCCCCGCGCAAGCGCCCCGGCAAACGATACCGCGTGCTGCTCCGCGATCCCGACGTCAAAAAACCGATCGGGGAATTCCGTCTGAAATTGAGCCAGCCCGGTCCCCGACGGCATGGCGGCGGTGATCGCGACGACCTTCGGATTACGGCGCGCAAGCTTGGAAACGGCGTCCGCGAAGGCCTGCGTGTAGGAAACGTTCGCGCCGTCGTTTTTGGATGATGTGATCTCGATCTTCTCGCCGGTCTTCACGTCGAAAGGTCCGACGCCGTGGCCTTTCTCTTCGTCATTTTCCGCGAATGCGCATCCTTTTCCTTTCTTCGTGAGGATATGAAGCAGACTGCAGGTATTGAGCGCCAGCACGTCGCGCAAGGTCTTCACCAAACCCACAATATCGTGCCCATCCACGGGCCCGAAATAACGAAACCCGAGTTCCTCAAAAAGGATCCCGGGAACAAAAAGATGTTTCATGCCTTCCAGCGACGCGTTCGAGAATTTTTTGAGGCGCGGAAAACGGCCGAGCTGCTTTTCGACTTCTCCGCGAATGCGGTTATAAAGCGGATTCGTGATGACGCGATTGAGATAACGGCTCATGCCCCCCACGTTCTTCGCGATGGACATCGCGTTATCGTTCAAAATAATGAGCATGTTCTTCTTCAAATGCCCGGCGCTGTTTAAAGCCTCGAACGAAAGACCGGCCGTCATGGCTCCGTCTCCGACCACGGCCACGACTTTCTCGTTTCCTTTTTTAATATCCCGCGCCGCGGCGAGCCCCAGGGCCTGCGCGATCGCCGTTCCGGCATGACCGACGATGAAGGGGTCATGGATACTTTCCCAGGGCGCCGGAAAACCGCTCAAACCGCCGGGCTGACGCAGGGTGTGCATCCGATCCTTGCGGCCGGTGATCATCTTGTGCACATACGCCTGATGCCCGACGTCCCAACAGATCTTGTCTTCCGGAGAGTTGAGAACATAGTGCAGAGCGATGCTAAGCTCCAAAACGCCGAGACTCGCGCCCAAATGCCCGCCGGTCCTGGCCACGGACTCAATCAGGAATTGCCGGTATTCTTCCGCCACCTCGGGAAGTTTTTCCAGAGGCACTCGTTTCAAATCCGCCGGACATTTGATTTTATCGATCCATGGATCCATGATTCACTCCCCTCTCAAAACCCGGCTTTGAATCGGGTTATTCATGGGCTATTCTTTGCATTAAAAAATCCGCTAAAAAGACGAGCGGCCTTGCCTTGGCGCCAAAACCTTCCACGGCTTTTTTTGCTTTCGTGATCAGGCGCGCGGCTTTCCGGACTGCTTGCGTCTTATTCAGAATGCGGCAATAACCATCCTGGTCCAGAATATCATCCGTGACTTGAAAGGCAAGTCCCAGACACTCGCCGTAGCGGATCATGTTCTTAAGTTCCCGGGCGGTCGCTCCTGCGGCAAGGGCGCCCGTCAGGGCGCTCACGCGGATCAAGGCTCCGGTCTTGAACCGGCTGATGAAATTATGTTCCGCCAGCGTTTTCTTTTTATCCGAAGACTCCAGATCCGCGACCTGTCCTCCGATCATGCCGCGCACCCCCGCGGCCGTCGCTATTTCACGGAGGATCCGGACCGCCCTGGCGGCAGGTTGGATCCCCGAGAGCCATTCGAACGCCAAAGTCAAGAGAGCATCTCCGGCAAGGATCGCGTTCGCTTCGCCGAACTTTTTGTGGCATGCCGGCTTGCCGCGCCGCATGGCGTCATTGTCCAGCGCGGGAAGATCATCGTGCACGAGCGAATAAGTATGGATCAGTTCGATCGCAAGCGCCCCCAAAATGGCGTCCTGCGGTTTCCCGCCGCAGGCTTCGCAAGCCATTAAGACCAAGACCGGCCGGAATCTCTTTCCGCCCGTGAACGCCGCGTACCGCATGGCTCTATGAATGCTAAGCGGGCGCGTCTGACGGGCGCGCAGCGAGCTCCGAAGTTCTCTTTCGATTAATGCCAACTGTTTTTTAAAAAAAATCTCGTATTTCATATTTAAAAGACCCTAAAAAGACCCGGTCTTAAAAAGCTCTCTCCGCCAGAGGACGGATCCGCCCAGAGTTTTGTGGCGGAAAAGACCGGGTCTTGGCTCAGGTTAAAGAGAAACTTCACCATCCTCATTCTGTTTTTTCTTGCGACCCTTCACGGCGCCGCGCGGAGCCTCCGCGGGATCGAACGGCTCTTTTTTCAAGGAACCGTCAAGCGTCCGGGTCAGAATTTCGATCTTTTTTTCCGCTTCGGTGAGTTGCGTCTGACACGCCCGTACGAGCCCCACGCCTTCTTCATATTTTTTAAGCGCCTGGTCGAGCGTCAGCTCTCCGCTCTCCATGGCCTCCACGATCTTTTCAAGGTCTTCGAGCGCTTTCTCAAACTGGAATTTTCCGTTCATGTCCCGCTCCTTCATTGAATCCGGAGGGGGACAGTCCCTTTAAAATTTTAGAGGGACCGTCTCCTTATCCGGTGATGACAGTAATTTTTGAAATCAAAGAACCTTGGTGGAGCCGCGTCCGGATCGTCTCGCCCGGTGAAAGCTCCCGGGAATTCTTGAGAATCTCGCCTTTTTCATTAAAGCTCACGGAATAGCCGCGCTCAAGGATCGCCAGCGGATTGAGCGCATTCAGCCGGCCCGTCACGCCCTGAAAAGCCTGGTTCCTGGACGCGATAAAGCCCGTGAGACGGCTTTCCATGCGTCGGCCCCATTCATCGGCCTGACCGGTGAACTGCTCTAAAAGATACCGGGGTTGACGGAAGGCATGACTTGAACGGAAGGCCTCCAGCTTCGTTTCAAGCGTTTCCCATTGTCCCACCATCGCGCGCCGGATCCGTTCGCCCAGTCCTGAGATTTGCCGCTCCAACTCAAAACGGCTTGAGACCACAAGCTCCGCGGCGGCCGAAGGCGTGGGCGCGCGCAGGTCCGCCACAAAATCGCAGATCGTCCAGTCGGTTTCATGCCCCACCGCGGAAATGACCGGGATCCGGGATCCGAAGACCGCGCGGGCCACGGCTTCCTCGTTGAAAGGCCAGAGGTCCTCAAGGCTTCCGCCGCCGCGCCCTACGATCAGCACTTCGGCCTCGGCCTGACGATTCATGGCCTCAAGAGCCGCCGCGATCTCATCGGCGGCGCCTTCGCCCTGCACCTTGACGGGATAAAGAAGGATGTGCGTTCCTCCGAAACGGCGATTCACGATATTCAGAATATCATGGATCGCGGCGCCGGTGGGCGAGGTGATAACGCCCACGGTTTTTGGAAATCGCGGAATGGGCCGTTTTCTTTCTTCGAGGAAAAGCCCTTCTTTTTCGAGCCGCTCTTTCAGCTGCTCGAACGCGAGCTGGAGCGACCCCACGCCCTGCGGCTCCAGCCGTTCAATGTAAAGCTGGTACTGGCCGCGCGCTTCATAAACGGAGACCCTGCAAAACGCCAATACCTTGAGCCCGTCTTTTAATTCAAATTTCAGACTTCGCTGATACTGGCTGAAGAAAGCCGCGGAGATCTGCGCGTCCTCGTCTTTAAGCGTGAGGTAAATATGACCCGAGGAGTGTTTTTTGAAATTCGAAATTTCTCCTTCCACCCAAACGGCGGAAAATCGCGCTTCCAGAAGCAACCGCGCCTGACGGTTCAGCTGACTGACGGTGTAAATTTGACGACTGCCTGAGATCTCTTTCGATGCTTCTTCTTTTAATTTCACCGGCGTTTCCTTATTCGTAAAGACAAACGCTCATGGCCTATGGCTGATCGCTCAAAGCGAGTGGCTTCAATCGGTTATGACGCAGTCCATCTTCGCATCGTGCGCTTTCATGGGAATTTTTTCTACGAGTTGTTCCCGGAAGCAAAGGCCTATTTTGGGGATCTTCCCGGCTTTTCGGAGAAGCCGGTCGTAGTAGCCGCCGCCCCGCCCAAGACGCCCGCCCTTTTTGTCGAAAGCAACCCCCGGGACGATGATGAGATCCATCCGCGCCGCGGGTCGCGCCGGACATGAAACCTTCGGCTCCATAATACCATAAGGGCCCCTGTGAAGATCTTTGGGAAACGCGCGAACGCGCCGGAGCTTTAAGCTTTTCGTGATGGGATCCGTCTGAGGAAGATAAACTTTTTTGTCTCGCGCCATTTTTTTCAGGAAGGACCTTGTACCCACCTCCGGGACCCTTCCGTAATAAAGCGCGATAGAGACGGCTTTCCGGAACATGGGATTTTTGAATAATCTCGTAAAAATTTTTCGGCTCTTCGCGCGGCGCAGGACGCCGGGAATCGTCCTTCTTTTTTTCAGGATCTTGTCGCGAAGGGAGGTTTTTGTCACCAGGACCCGAACCTTTCAGAACCCCGACGAAAGCCGTCAGGAAGCGGCCGTCTTCTGCCGTTCAAAACGCGCGCGGTCCGCCTCAAATTGTTTTGTTTTTTCATCGAAAGTTCTTTGAAGCCGTCGAAGATTTTCTTTTTGGCGGTTTATTTCACGGAAGAATTTTTCACGCTCGGTCCGAAAAGCCGCCTTTTGCGCTTCAAATTCCGGGGAATTCACAAGAGACTCCGCGTTGGCCGTATCGACCGGAAGGATTCGTCCGGGAGATCCTTGGGTCGCGGGTTTTTCCGCGCCGGTTTGCGGGACCGTCGAAGGATTCGCCGCTTTTACTTTCGCGAAGAGTTCTTCCTTGAGTTTCTCAAGTTGATCCTCTTTTTCACGGATCATCCGGATCTGCTGTTCGCGCACCGCTTCCCACTCCGCTTTCAGATTGTCGAACTCTGATTTCGGCGCCGTTTGCGCTTCTTTCTCAATGATCGCTTTCGCGTCATCGGCCCATGCGGCGGCAGACGGAAGGAGAAAAAAAACCATCAGCATTCCGGGGAGAAACGGATTTTTAATTTTCAGACATTTCACTTTTACCTTTAAGCTTAAGGTCGTTTAGCGCCAATCCAGCGACATTCCAGCACAGCTTCAAGATTGGAATTGTCCACAATTCCAATCTGCTTTATGCGCTGTACCGTTTACCCGAAGAATCGACCATGAAACGGTGCTAGCCACTCAAACTATCTTGAAGAGGATGAAAGTATAGCGGAAATCCTAAAGGCAGACCAGAGAGGAAATTAAGCCCACAATTGCAAACCGTAAACCGTAAACCGGACGCCGTCCGCGGGGAGAGGTTAGAGTGCCGGACAACGTCTCCCTCTGGACGGCGTCCCGTCTATGCAATATGTATTCTCAATCGTTCTTCCAAGCGTCAAACAGAATCCATATTTATACCCATATTGGCTTGTCATTCCGCTAAGCACTTCTTTGTCTTTTTGTTTGGCCTTTGTATTGCTATTTGTCCACTTCTTCACTTCAAGACATATGAAATCTGTTGGCTGCTCACGCCGCCGTTGATGCACGAATGAACCTCCCCACCCTGACAGGTGGGGTATCCTTTTTTTCCGAACTTCGTTCGAGCCGCTCCGCGGCACCCTGCTCTCACCCCCACCCTCACGGGTGGGGAACTCCCGCGGGAATAGACTATTTAAAACTGTAAACCATCAGAATTCGGGGCAAATTATGAAGCTTGCGGTTCTGGAAAAACGCCTTCCAAATTTCTTATCAAAATCCTATCTTCTGCCATTTCCTGAGGGGGAACTTTGACTTCAATTCTTTCTCGGCTATTAAAAATACAAATAACTTGCCCGCTTATAACCTTACTTTTGTTGGCTAGTGGTTTAAAACCGATTTGTATATATTCCGCATCTCTAAGAAAAGATAAAGGCTTTCCATTAGCTGGATAAGTAGCGTCCATATTAAAAACGCCTCTGTAAATCACTTCCCCCCTACCATTTTGAAATGCTTTACATTGCGTGTCAGCCATAACAAGTAATGCCTCGTGTCCTTTGCCAAAAGCTACATAACCACCCTGGTTTATATATGATGTATTAATATTTTCATTTGAAGCGACAGCGATTTCGACGGTTGCAGTGGCTGTCCTTAGAGGCTGAGCAGAGGGATTATTTTGTTGTAAAATTGTTATTAGCTTCTTCAAAGAAATGCTTATTTCCTCGCCGGGAAATTTTTCAGATGCCTGCTTTAATAAAGGTGCAACTGTTTCTTTCAAACTCGTATTTTCATTTCTCAACAAATCATTTTCGCCTTTCAAAGGGTTGGGTGGTGGGAAAACCATATCTTTTAATAATTTTGCATAGAAGCCGGTAGTAGCGGCAAAAAACAAGATTGCAAGCATCAATCCCCAAGCGCCAAGAGATAGTCTTTTCGATAATCCAAGCAATTCCGCAAGGGTAATATTTTTAATATGGTTATCCAGAATCGGGGGTTTCTCTAGACTTTTCTCTGGGTTTATAGTCGAAGTGGTTGTTTGAGCTTCCTTGTTGCGTACCGCGCTCAACCTCTTCCACCCAGCGCGGCGAACTTCTTCCAGCTGGCGCGGTGAACTTCTTCCACCTTCCGCGGCCAACTTCTT
>JAHFHJ010000097.1:0-3702 GCA_023246985.1 Candidatus Omnitrophota bacterium
AGTAAGTTGACCAGCTCGCCTTATAAAGAAGGAAGAAAGGCGTTCCGATAAGCGCGGTCTCAAGCGTCGCGGTTCCAGACGCCACGAACGCGAAATCCATAGCTTTTACGAGTTCATAGAATGAAACGGACGGACATTCCACTTTAAAGGAAAGGCCTTGGAGCAGTTCATCGTAGACCTTGGGGCGCACATTCGGAGATCTTGAGACAAAAAAAACAGCTTCCGAAAGATTCTTTCGAAGCAGGAACGCGGTCCGAAGCATGACCGGCAGGATGCGTTTGACCTCTTTTTCCCGCGAGCCCGAAAAAAGTCCGATGGCTTTTTGCTCTCGGGCGATCCCAAGTTTGGCGCGAAGTCCCGAGGCGTCCGGGAGTTCCGGAATCGCGTCCAGGAGCGGGTGTCCCACGAATTTTACGGCGATGCCTTCTTTTTCATAAAATTCTTTCTCAAACGGCAGGATCACGAGCATTTCCCGAATATGTTTTTTGACAATGTGGATCCGGCGTTTTCCCCACGCCCAAAGCTGCGGAGAGATGTAGTAAAGGACGGGAATCTCCCGGGGAATCTTTTTGGCAAGGCGGAGATTGAAGGCCGGGGAGTCGATCACGATCAGCGCATCCGGCTTTTCACTCCGGATATTTGCAAGCGTCTCATGAAAGATCTTCAGGTATTTGAAATAATTCCGGAGCACATCGCCCAGGCCAAGCGCCGAGATGCGGGTCATGTCGCGGAAGACGCGCATTCCCGCCGCCTGCATCCGGGCGCCTCCGACGCCCGAAAAGATCGCGTCGGGAGAAAGTTTCCGGATCTCGGAGATCAAGTGCGCGCCATGAAGGTCCCCGGAGGATTCACAAGCGACCAGAAAGATTTTCTTTGCGGAGGTCATCGCGCGGGGGACGCCGTGGGTTTGGGGTGTTCGGTCTGGATCCTGCGCGCGATTTCGAGGGCCAATTTCAGGGCGTCGCGGGCCGCAGTATCGGGATGACCGGGACTTTTTCCGGACCGGATATTCGCGAGAAAAAATTTCAACTCTTCTTTCAGCGGTTCCGCCTTTTCGATCGTCACTTCCTCCTGGGAGATTTCGTTTCCGACTTTACGGATGATCTTCCCGGTCTGATTCCCGTAATCGAGCGAAATATAGGCGTCTTCCTGAAAAATGCGGATCTTTCGCTGTTTTTCGAAAGTGAGACGCGAAGCGGTGATGTTCGCGATCGTGCCGTTCTTGAATTTGAGACGGATATTCGCAATATCCTCGAACGGGGTGAGCACGTTGACCCCTACCGCGTCAAAGGAGAGTACTTCGGATTTAATAAGCCCCAAAACGATATCCAGATCATGGATCATAAGATCCAGCACTACGCCGCAGTCGTTGATACGGCCCGTGAACGGCCCGAGGCGGTGAATCTCTAAAAAGCGGATATCCTTCGCGATCTCTTCGGCGCGTTTGTAAGCGGGATTGTGCCGCTCAATATGCCCGACTTGGAGCGCGCAATTTTTTTGGCGCGAGAGGGCAAGAAGTTCATCAGCCTCTTCCAATTTCAGCGTCATGGGTTTTTCGATGAGGGTATGGATGCCGGTTTCCAGGAATTCCTTTGCGATCGCGTAATGGGTCGAGGTGGGGGTGGCGATGCTCACGGCGTCGATTTTCCCGAGGAGGTCCCGGAAATCCTTGTAATAAGCGGTTCCGAGCTCCCGGGCCTTGTCTTCTTTGGCGGGATCCAGATCCGCAATTCCGACGAGATTGCATCCGGGGAGATCGCGGTAGATCCGGGCATGTTCCTTACCCAGATGCCCCACGCCCACGACGCCGACCTTGAGAGTCGCTATCATCCTAACGCCTTTATATTTCATGGGTTATCAATGAAAAGATCGAGTTTCGGAAAGCTTAAATCATGACCTTGAGGAGTGTCAACGAATATGTTACAGTGTCGCCTTAAACCGTATGGCGTTTTGCGTACGGCATACGGAGCATTCCTTATTTCGCCGTACACCTTACTCCTTACTCGGAGACTTCTTCATGAACATCTATAAAAGACTCTTGGCTTACGTAAAGCCCTATCGCTGGCGCCTTGCGATTGCCTTTTTGTGCATGCTCGCTTTTTCGATGGCGAACGCGCTCGTATCGGTTGCCATCTACATCATTACAAAAGGCTTTGTCCAAAAGGACCAGGTGGTCATCGACAATATCCCTTATCTTTCCAAATATTTTCCAGAGATCACCTCGGTGGCGCTGCCCATTATTTGGGTCCCGGTCATTCTGATCGTCGTGTTCATTCTGCGCGGCACTTTTGATTATATCTCGAATTATCAGATGGCCAATGTGGGGATCCTCGCGGTCCGGAAAGTCAGGGACGATCTCTACCGCCATTTGGTCTATCTTTCCCATGATTTTTACGCCAAAGGCCGCACCGGCGATTTTCTCTCCCGCATCACGAACGATGTCGGCCAGATCCAGGGCGCGGTCACGGATGTGATCACGGATCTGGTGAAACAGCCGCTGGTCATTCTTTTCAATATCCCTTTTATTTTTATCTGGGGCGGAAAATACGCGGCGATCGCGATCGTGATCTTTCCGCTGGTCACCATTCCCATCGTGCTTTTGGGGAAGCAGATTCGCAAGTTGACAAAAAAAATGCAGGAGCGCACCGGCGATATCACCGCTTTTATCGGAGAAACGCTTTCCGGGGCCCATATCGTCAAGGCTTTCGGCCGCGAAGAAGGGGAGATCCGCCGTTTTGAGGAAATCAACAAAAGCGTTTTTATGTTTTTCAAAAAAACCATGAAGATCACGATTGTCCAGCGCCCTTTGATCGAGGTGATCGGCGCGGTCGGTGCCGCGTTCGCGGTGTGGTTCGGGATCAAGTATCTGCCGCCGGAGCGGTTCGCGGCTTTTTTCATCTCGCTCTATATCTGTTATGAACCTCTCAAAAAAATAAGCAAAGTGAACAGTACCCTCCAGCAGTCCATCGCCTCCGGCACGCGCATTTTCGAGATCCTGGACGCCACGCCAACCATCCAGAACCGACCGGACGCGGTCTCCTTCAATGAACCTGTCCGCGAGGTCGCTTATGAGGGCGTGAATTTCTGTTATGAGCCGGAGCTATGGATCCTCCGGGATATTGAGATCCGGGCCAAGCACAATGAGATCATCGCGTTCGTGGGAGCGAGCGGTTCGGGGAAAACGACGCTCGTCAATCTGCTGCTGCGCTTCTATGATCCCGTTCGGGGCGCCATCACGATCAACGGCAAGGATATCCGCGGTCTCACGCTTCACTCCTTGCGCGGATTGATCGGGGTCGTTTCCCAGGAAACCGTGCTTTTCAACGCCACGATCCGCGAGAATATCGCTTACGGCAGGCCGGAGGCGAGCCTGAACGATGTAAGAGAGGCCGCGGAGATCGCGTATGCGGATCATTTCATCGACGCGCTTCCGGAGGGTTATGACACGCCGCTGGGCGAACGGGGATTCAAGCTTTCGGGCGGGGAGCGCCAGCGGATCGCGATCGCCCGCGCGCTTCTCAAAGACCCCCCGATCCTGATCCTCGATGAAGCGACTTCGCATCTGGATACCCAGAGCGAAAAAGAAGTCCAGGGCGCTCTGGAGAATCTTATGAAGGCCCGCACCGTGTTCGTGATCGCTCACCGGCTCAGCACCATCCAGAAAGCCGATCGCATCCTCGTCATGGATAAAGGCAAGATCGT
>JAHFHJ010000097.1:3802-5745 GCA_023246985.1 Candidatus Omnitrophota bacterium
GACCCCGCACCGTTAAAAAGCAGAAAGAACAAACGGAATTTTCATGCCCGTGATAGAGCCCGTGATAAGACCTCCGGCGGAAGCGGAAAGTTTTCTCCTGCAAGTGACGTTGGGATGTTCGGCGGATCACTGCAGTTTCTGCGGCGCGTATAAAGTCAAACCTTTCCGCGTGAAAGAGTCCCGGGAAATTTTTGGGGATATTGACCGCTATGCCAGGCGATATCCCGGGACGCGGCGCGTTTTTCTGATGGATGGCGATGCGCTTGTGCTTAGCCCCAACAAGCTGGTTCCCATCCTGGAAAAGCTGGAACAGGCCTTCCCCATGCTTTCCCGCGTTTCGAGCTACGCGAACGGGTCGAACTTTAAGCGGATCAGGGACCAGGAATTAGCGGAGCTTTATCGGCATAAACTAAGTTTAATCTACATGGGATTAGAAAGCGGCAGCCAGCTCGTGCTGGACCGTTGCGGAAAAACTTCGAGCGTTCTGGAAATGATCGAGGCGGTGCGGCGGGCGGAAGAAGCGCGCATCCGGTCTTCGGTGATCGTGCTGCTGGGGTTGGGCGGGAAGAGGCATTCCGCCGAGCACGTGCAAGGCACGGTCGAAGCTTTGAACCGGATGCAGCCCCGGTATCTTTCATTCCTTTCTCTGATGGTTATTCCCGGCACTCCTTTGGCTGAAGAGGCGCGCCGCGGGGAGTTCGCCGAACTGAATTCCATGGAGCTATTAAGAGAATCCTATGATATCGTTCAGGGGCTTGAGCTTAAGCGCACGGTTTTCAGATCGGATCACGCTTCGAATTATCTGCCGCTCGAAGGAACATTCCCTAAGGCCAAGCCGGCGCTCTTGAAGGCCTTGAAAGCCGCGCTCGATGGCAAACTCTGGCTGCGGCCCGAGAGCGCAAGAGGTTTATAGCCGGGCTTTCATTCTTAAGCTTATTCTTTCGAAACTTCTCTCTCCAAAAATTTTAGTACCGCATGACATTCAAATTTACAAACCGGAAGCAGTCCACAAGACAGGTACACAAGACTCCCAAGACTCCACAAGGGAAAATGCCGTGTTAAATTATGTAAACGGTAAACGGGACGCCGTCCCAGGGGATGGGTTAGGGTAACCCAGGAGGCGGGCATGACAACGGCTTTGGCGCTGGCGAAAAGTAAAGCGGGCGGGAAAGGGTTTGAGCTTGCTAACCCCAACTTCGAATTTTTTTACATAAATGGTAGTTGGGATTGCCCCAATTTCAACTTCGTTAAAATTGATAGGTATTGGGACTAAGGGGCTTGAGGATTACGCGGCGCTCAAGGCGCGGGTCGGGGAGGTGTTCGTCGAGGGCCGGCGCAGGATCGAGCGGGAACTGGTGCGGATGCGGTATCACACCGGCCTTCTTATTAACGAGCATATCCGGCTCAATCATGGCCGGGCCGAATACGGGTCCAAGACGCTCCTCAGGCTCGAAAAAGATTTCGATGTCGATGAGTCTGAATTGAGGCGCTATTCCGTCTTTGCCCGCGCTTATCCGATTCAGGGCGGCCGCCCTGAATTGGCCTTCAACCTCCCGTGGCAGCATTACCGCAAACTCATGGTCATCGCAGACGATGACGAACGCATGCGAGTGACCCTCGATGCGGAAAAGAACGATTGGTCGTTCGAGAAGGTCGAGGCCCGCGTCCGTTATCTCGTGGGCAAAGACAGGGATGAAAACGCGCCTCCCAGGCTGCCGAGGGTCCCGCTCGGTCCGTTCTTCACCTATCAAGTCATCCGCGTGCCCAGCCTTGACGCGCCTCGCGGGGAACTGCTTCTTGATCTGGGGTTCAAACACCGCCTGGAGATGGGGCTTTTCAAGCCCGCCCGGTTCAGCGAGGGGACGATCGTGACGGGCGACGGATCTTCCTTCTCGCTCACGAAGGCGGAAGGGACGAGCGACGATAGCCTCTACACCTACAAG
>JAHFHJ010000098.1 GCA_023246985.1 Candidatus Omnitrophota bacterium
CAACACCGATCAATTTTAACGAAGTTGAAATTGGGGCAATCCCGATTACCGTTCATGAAAAGAAAATCAAAGTCGGGATAGAATCAAATGGAAAACGGTATGAGGGATTCTAAAAAAAGAAAGGCTTTTTCCACGCTATGGAGCAAATGAAGCATCTTGATTTGCTCGTCATTCGCGAGAAGAAACACTATACGGGTGTTCCCGAAAGCTGGAAACTCGTGCCCGTTTGCTGTCTTTCCAACGCTTCGGAAGAAGAGGTTTATTACGCGGTTCTGGAGGGTGGAGCTTCCGGCGGGATGCCCGCTCTTCGGAAGGCCCAAACGTTCACGCTTCATTTCCTCAACAGAAAAGGAGAAGAGATCCTTTATTTTGAAAAGCATCCCGGACTTTTTTCGAATAAAACCGAGGTTTTTGACGCGGCTGAAAATTTAATCGGTTCCATCCAAAAGCAAGGCGGCTCAAAAACGACTTTCCGGGCGCTGGATGCCGGGGGGCATATTCTTTGCGATCTTGAAGGAGCTTCCGCGGCCTCCGAAACTTTTAAGATTCGCAGGGGCGGCGTCACCGCGGGCACAATCAGCAGACGACCGACTCGGATCGCGGAAGAAGGCGTTTTCCGGAACGATCACTTCGGGATCGTGTTCCCGTTCGAGGCGGATCCGGCCGAAAAGAGTGTTCTCCTCGGAGCTCTTTTCCTGATCGATCTGCTATTCTGATCCCCTAAAATAATGACACAATCACCCCATTCCAGACCCGGTCTGGAATGGGGTATAGGATAAAACGAAAAATGGTAAAAATCAAAGTTTGTTCATCCGGCAATAATGTCATTCCCGCGAAAGCGGGAACCCAGCAATGCGGATCCCCGATAAGGGCATTCGGGGATGACAAAATCCAAAGTCGGACAACAAACGCATTGTCAGCGATGCTTGTTCTTTATTTATGTTTCTCCGGATGTTCGGCGCCTCCTTCCGCGATCCGGGGAATTCCAAAAGATCATCCGGCCAATCAGTTCTATCAGTATGCGAGCAGCATGATGGTTTCGGACCGTTCTTGTTCGGATCATAAAGGAAGCTCCGTGATTCCGATGGGCGAGGTCGCCAAGGGCGAAAAGTATACGAAACTCGAAGAGCTGGTCCCCGGCGTTTTCAGATTTCGGGACAATACGACCGGAAAGCAATATCTCGGAGTTTCTTACATGAGAAGAGAAGGATTCCTGCAATTGCCCCGGGTCTGCGCGTGGGAAGAAAAACAAGCGTAGAGCGTTTAGCGGACAGCGTTCAGATAAACTTCGCAGTGACCGGTTTTCTGTTTTCTTTTTGGAGTTTTCCTGTACGCTCCACGCTGGCCGCTGTACGCTATTAATTACCGGTGCCCCATGTCAGGCTGTTCTGTTCCTGCCAGGCCGTGACGCTGAGGTTGCTATTTTGATTGCTCGGAATGTCGGCCATGGCCTTGTCAAAATGGAGCGAAGAATTGCTATTTTGATCGAACGTTTTTGAAACGACGCAACCGTAAATGCCCCCGTTTCCCGTATTCTCCACTTTCGAGTTCGGGGCGTAAATGCCGCCGTAAAAAGCGCCGTTTCCGGCCACTTTGACAGTGTCCGAACCCAGCACATAAATGATCAAGCTGGGCGGTTTGTTATCCAGACTCACGATTCCAAGTCCTGCGATATTGACGCTTCCGTCCACATAAATCGTGGTAGTTC
The DNA here is from genome assembly GCA_023246985.1 of Candidatus Omnitrophota bacterium. Classification (GTDB taxonomy): domain Bacteria; phylum Omnitrophota; class Omnitrophia; order Omnitrophales; family Aquincolibacteriaceae; genus Aquincolibacterium. The sequence continues at coordinate 1,709 of JAHFHJ010000098.1, forward strand.
CCGATCCTGTCAGGATAAGGGATGAGGTAACTGAAAGAGAAGAAAAATGGTAGGCCCCCGCGGACAGGTATTCATCGGCGCCGTGGACGTCCTTGTCCCCTTGCGAGGCCAGACTCGTCGAAGGCGCGGCGTAGACGGCGGGTTCGCTTAAGGTCGAAGAAACTCCGGTGATGGCGGCCTTTTTTCCTATTTCAATTCCGGTGGCCGGATTCCCGCCGGTACCCACATAGACGTCCCCTTCAACAAGGGTCGTTCCTTCGAGTTCAATGGCCTCCTCCGCGGTACTGTTGACGGCGATATCTGCATCACTCGACACATTGCCGTTTGCCCCGTATGTGCCGTTCCTGGAATCATAGCTGTCAACGTTCGCAAATTTATCGTTGTCCGTCAACACAATAGAATCTTCCGCGAAGATCGCGTACTTAAAAAGAGGGTTCGATGTTAGTTGAACGTAGGTTGTGATGGACGAAGTTTGATACGCGCGATCAGTCGTAACATAGGAGGGAGAAAAGCCGGAAGTCTGGATGATCCGGACACTGGTGTTGTCCTGCGGGGTGGTGACGGTGACCGTGAAGCCTCCGCGGACGGAACCGGTATCCATGGAAACATAAGAGGATGTGCCGGTATAATTCGAATCCGCGGCGAGCTTGACCAACGCAAAATCCGTCGCAGCTTCGGCCATATTGAAAGCGATGATCTTGTTATGGTTCCGTTCGTTCGCTTGGGCAAATGCGTTGCTCCTTGCAAAGAGAACGAATGCAAGGATCGAGATCAGCACGACGACCATATACACGACCAGAAGAACAAATCCTTGTTCACGATGCCGATTCTCTAGCGTCTTCATGAGTTCCTCACCTCCGCTTGCGCCGTCATTTGAAGCGGCGCGACCGGGACCTGTCTGCCATTTGTAAGGGCCCGCTGAGCACTGACGGTAATCGTGACGAGGGTCGGTTGGGCAATATTTCCGGAGAATTGGATTCCCGTGATATCATTGGCGATTACCGAAGTCCGATTTGTGGTGGTATCGGTTCGGCGAAGCTGAACGTTGCTCAATGCGTACTGGATCGTGTGGGCGCCTGCCCAATTGACGGTGTAGCTGCCATTCACAAGACTTGTCGGGTCGGGGACTTGGAATTGAAGCGAGTTGCCGCCCGCTCCGACCGTGACACGCGAAGGAGCCGATTGACGGATTTCCTGGACCATCTTGTAAAGGGCCTCCCGTACCCCGTCCTGAAGAGTCATTTTGGTTTGGCTGAGCTGGGACTGTTCCGTGCCGACCCGCAAGATGGCGAATGCTCCAAAGGTGATGATAGAAGACAAGGCGATCACGATCATCATTTCCACAATCGTAAATCCCGCGATGTCCTCTTTTCTTAGCGTCTTCATGATCTCACCTTTGAGTGATTAACGTCCGTAGCGCCGTGGTCATGGCTCGTTGCGTGCCGGAAGTCCAGGCGACCGTAACAGTGGCGTCCAGAGGATCCGCGGTCGTGCTAACATAAGCGACCGTGACCTGTTCTCCGGTCAGATTCGCAAAACCGGCGACAGCATCTCCCTGTGGGAATGCCGCCGTGACATTACCCGGGAAAGTCCCGGTTTGCGCGGTATTGCGCATGCGCTCAATGACCCGGTGCGCGTCCTGAGTGGCGGCGGTGCGCTCAAAGGCCTCCTCGGAGTTTCTTTGAATAACGACATTGGCGCCGATATATCCTGTAATCACAAGAGCTACAATAAAAAGTGCGATCATCAACTCCACGAATGTGAATCCTTTTTGATTTTTCGGATAGATTCTCATCGCCACCATCGTTCTCCTTCCGGGAGCTTTATATTCCCGCTCCTACTATAAAGTCTATCGGTATATGCCGAGTTATACAACATTGTTTAAGTAGCAAAAACGAGCATTTTTAATTTAAGAAGTCTTTCTTATAACAAGTTTGATCATTTGAAACTGTGCCATAAATTCCAGAACGGATTTTAAAGATCATGAGTGGAATCTCAGAGTCTTCCTATGTATATGCAATGGTCTTCGTCTCAAATTTCCTAAATGGGCGACGGCCATTACCCATTTTTTCGTACGGTTCAAAACTCGATTTTAAAATCTAAACAAGGCTTTTTAAGGGAACGTATTTCAAAGAAACTTTTTTTCTCATTTCATATGTTTTACGCCGTACATTTTGCGAGTCATAGCACTGGATTCCTGCCTTCCTAATTTTGTATACTGTCTGCGTTATGGCAAATCCTTCGTTCCTGACCGAGATCCTCCTGGTTCTTCTGACGGCCACGGCGGTCGCCGTGCTTTTCGAAAAGTTTCGTCTTCCGACAATCCTGGGATTTCTTTTAACCGGCGTGATCATCGGACCACAAGGCTTCGGCATTCTCTCCAATAATGAGCACATCCGCATGCTCGCGGAGCTTGGGGTGGTGCTGCTCATGCTCACGATCGGACTGGAATTCTCCTTCGAGCGGCTGCGCGGGATGCAAAATATCGCGGTGATCGGCGGGACGCTGCAGATCCTGATTTCGATAGGCCTTTCCGCGGCCTTCGGCTGGTGGCGCGGCTGGTCGTTCTACGAAAGCTTTTTTCTGGGCTCGGTCATCGCGCTCAGTTCGACCGCCATTGTGCTGAAATATCTGATGGACCGCGGTGAGATCGATTCGCCGCACGGACGCATCGCGATCTCGATCCTGATCTTCCAGGATCTTGCCGTGGTGCCGCTCATGATCTTTCTTTCCGCGTTTGGTCAGTCGATGAGTTCGGTCGGCCGGGCCCTCGGATTCGCGCTTCTCAAAACCGTCTTGCTTTTGTTCGGAGCGTTCATTTTTTCGCGTTTTCTCCTACCGCAACTTCTCTACCGCGTAGCCGCGGTCCGAAATCGCGAGATCTTTTTTCTTTTTTCGGTCGTGGTCTGTCTCGGCATGGCGTGGGGAAGCGGCGCGCTCGGGCTTTCCATGGCGATCGGGGCGCTTTTGGCCGGTTTTATGTTCGCAAACACGGGATTCTCGCATCAACTGATCGGGGATATCGTTCCGTTTCGCCATCTTTTTGTGAGTATTTTCTTCGTTTCGATCGGACTCCTCTTCGATGTTCATTTTTTCCTGCAGCACATCGTGCTTGTGCTTTCGGTGGTGAGTCTCGTGCTCTTCATTAATTTCTTCATCATGACGCTTCTCATCATGGCGTTCGGGTTCCCGCCGCGCGTGGCCATGATCACCGGGATCATTCTCTCGCAGATCGGGGAGTTCTCGTTTCTCTTGATCGAAATGGCGCGCGACTCCGGACATATTACGACGGAACTTTATCAGGTCCTGCTTTCGACGGCGTTCCTGACGATGCTGATGACGCCGCTTCTCTTCGCGATGATCCCCTGGGTTTTAAAGGTTCTCAGTCGCCATGTGATCTTCGGCGTGCCGCCCCGGAGTTGGACCCGTCCGGACCGGATGCTGACCACGCTTCATGATCATGTGATCCTTTGCGGGTTCGGTCCGACGGGCCGCGATCTGGCCATGGCTTTTCAGGAAGAGAAAATTCCTTTCGTCATTATCGAAATGAATCCGGATAAAATGCGCGAGGCCAAGAAGATGCGCATGAAGGCGCTTTACGGGGATGCGGCCAATCGAGAGGTTCTCAAACGCACCGGGATCAGCCGCGCGCGTTCGGTCATCGTGAGTTTTCCCGATACGCTTGGTACGGCGCAGATCATTCGCGTGGTGCAAGACCTTAATCCGGACGTGATCCTCGCGGTGCGCACGCAATACGGAGGCCAGATGTCGCGTCTTTACGAACTGGGCGCGGATATTGTCGTAACCGAGGAATGGGAAGCCAGCCACGAGTTGAACCGTCTCGTTCTCTCGCAATTGGATGTTCCGAAAGAACGGATCGAGTATCATCTGAACCGTATCCGAACGCGCAAGGAACTCGCGATCGAAGAGGCGATCTTCCGGCGCACAGCCCAAACGGCTAGGTCTGTAAAAGGAACAGGGGTAGATTAG
>JAHFHJ010000099.1 GCA_023246985.1 Candidatus Omnitrophota bacterium
TCTGATTGGAGTTGCTGATGCCCCCGGAGACGGACTCGACCGTCAGGGACTCAGGGTCCACGCCGTCGAACGCGAGGGCGTGGCGCTTCAGAAAATCCCGGCAGGTTGTGATCTTGCGCCAATGGGTGACCCTGAAAAAACTCAAAATAAGCGAGCCGGCGAGCCAGGGGAATAAGATCACGATGCCCGCAAGGATCTTGAATGCGACGCGGGGGCGGGTCCTGAGCACATGTCCCGCGAACTTCGATCGGAATACGGCGAATCTTTTCTGCAATTTTTCCCGCCGAGTTGTCATGGAGATCTTTCGTCTTCGGTCATGGTTTCGATTTGCCCGGTTCTTTCCCAAAAACCCGAGCACATTATATCGCCGGGGAATTGCTTTACAATCAGGAACTCGGAAAAATGTCCGGAAAAAAATTTAAATAAAATTTGACAAACTCTCCGGAATGAGGCATATTCCTCGTGTAGTAAGCAAGAGGTAGAACATGATGTGTACCGCAAGGTCGTATGTTTACCTTGCGGTTTTTTGTTTTTACCCTGTTTCGAACTCTCCGGAAGGGGACAACAAAGCGGGCTAGTTCTAACTGCACCAGGTTGATGTTTGCGCCGTCGTGAAGGTTGAACTTGTCATGCGTTACTATAATAAAAGTGAAAGGAGCAATATCAACCATGGTACAAGGTAAAGTGAAGTGGTTTAACAACTCAAAGGGCTATGGATTCATCTCCCGCGAGGGTGGCGCTGATGTCTTCGTGCATCACACCGCAATCCAGGGCGAGGGATACAAGTCTTTGGAAGAAGGCGCGACGGTCGAGTTTGAAGTGACCCGCGGTCCCAAAGGCGAACAAGCCGCTAACGTTGTGAAGATCTAAGAACCACAACTGGAACTAGAAAAACCCCGTTGGCTTCGGCCATCGGGGTTTTTTTATGTCTTTTTCAAGGAAAAAGATGTGAAAAAAAAAGTCTTTTTTGAGGTTAGTACCGTTCTCCATCCCGCCCATGGGGCGGGATGGAATGTGGTATTAGTGTTTTTGGGCGACGGGTTTCTTGGGGGCCTTATCCGGAAAGAAGTTGTTCCAGGGAAAGGCGGCGGGGCTGACAGCGCCATGAGAGAGCTCGATGACGAGTGATTTACCCTCCGTGAAATAAGGATCCCCCGTAAGGTTTTTCTTCTGTTTTTGAGAATCCGCAGGTGCAATGCTTTTGATGAAATCGCGCAATGCGAAGTCTGAAAAATGGATTACGCAGCGGTTGGAGTGCGTCCAAACCGGTCGCTAGATTTTTTTGAAAAGCGGCCGTGACAATCGTAAACCAGTTGTCATCATAGCGGGGTGTCGGGAGAATCTCTTGGGGAGATAGTTCGATAGCTTGGTTTTGAGCGCGGCGAAGATCAGGGTGAAGGATCCTTTTTGCTCTAATTTGTCGCAAACCAGATAAAAAGCCGGCACAACGAACAAGGTCAGCAGTGTCGAAACGACTACGCCGCCGATGATCGCGACGCCCATCGGGATACGGGTTTCCGCTCCGGGGCCGAGCGCCAGGGCCGGAGGGATCGCCGCCGCAATGGTCGAAACGCTTGTCATAATGATCGGGCGTAACCGGATCGGGCAGGCGGTGAGGAGGGCGTCGTAAGTATTCATGCCGCGCGACCGCATCTGGTTGGTAAAATCCACGAGCAGGATGGAGTTCTTCTTCACGATCCCCATTAAAAGCAAGAGGCTGATAAAACTGAAGATGCTGAGAGATTGATGGGCGATCAAAAGCGCCCAGAAAGCGCCCACGACACTGAACGGGAGCGCCAAAAGGACCGTGATGGGGTGGATCACGTGGTTGAATTGGGAAGCCAGGATCATGTAGGCCACCACGATGCCGAGAATGAGCGCGAAGACGAGGCTTTGCATCGATTCCTTGAAGGTCTGGCTTGTGCCGCTGAAGACGACGCGGTACGGGTCCGTGAGCGTTTCCTCGGCGATCTTTTTGGCGTCCTGGACCGCGTCCGCGAGCGATTTGCCGGCGGCCGCGCTGGCATAGATACTAATGGCCCGTTCGCGTCCCTGGCGTGTAATGCTTAAAAGGCTCGGCCGCTCCGTAATCTTGACGACATCCGCGAGCTTGACCATTTCACCCCGGTTGTTCCATATCCAGAGGTCCTTGATGTTCTCGGCGCTCCTGCGATTCTCGTCATTGGCCTTGACCCGGACATCATAACGCCTTCCATCCTGCGTGTATTTCGCCACGCGTTCACCGCCGATCATGGCATTCACGGTTCGCGCGATCGTTTCCACGCTTGCGGCATGGTCGAAGGCCCTGTCGCGGTCCGGGGTGATGCGTACTTCGGTGAGGCCTGAACGGTAGTCGCTGTCGACATCCTGAAAGTACGGGTTCTTTTTCATCTTGTCCTGGATCGTTTGAGCGTATCCGATCAACTTGTCCCAATCGGGCCCTCGGATGGAGAATTCAATGGGATACCCGCGCGTTGCGGAGAACCCGCGCGTGGAAAGATCCTGCATGATCGCTTTGACGCTGGGAATCTTGTTGAGACCCGCGCGGAATTGGTCCATGACGTCTTCTTGCGTCGGGCGCCGCTTGAGTGACGGATCATACGGCCGGTCCTTAGGCTGTTTGAGAGTGACAAAGAGCATGCCCGCATTGACCTCGCCTTCGATCCCTCCCATGCGAACGCCTATGACGCAGTAATAGCGTTTGACGCAAGGATGCTTCATGGTGAAGGCCTCGACGGCTTTGAAGCGCTCGCTCGTGAAATAAACCGAAGAGCCGATGGGCGTTTCCAGCCCCGCCAGGAACATGCTCTGGTCCTGAGCCGGGACGAATTCTTTTCTGAGAAGGGGAGCCGTGATCCTATAGGAGGCGATACAAAAAACAAGAGAGAGAAGAAGGACTTTCCACTTGTGTCTGAGGGCCAGGACGAGGCCTTTGCCGTAGAGTCCGTTCAGTCGGATCATCCCTTTTTCAAAGGCCTTGCCGAACCGTGTTTTCCTTTCTCCGATCTCAAGCAGCTGGGAGCAGCGCATGGGCGCGAGCGTCAGAGCTTCAAGAAGCGAAAGAAAGACCGCCGCCGTGATCGTGACGCCGAATTGGAGGAAAAATTTTCCGATGATGCCTTTCATATAGACCACGGGAATGAAGATCGCCGCGATCGCGAGCGTGGCGGCCAGCGCCGCGAACGTGATCTCCTTCGCGCCTTTCAGAGCGGCGTCGACCTTGCCTTCGCCCATTTCCCGGTGGCGGACAATGTTCTCGAGTACCATGATGGCGTCGTCTACCACAATGCCGATGGCAAGCGTAAGCCCGAGTAAAGTGAATATGTTCATCGTGAAATTCGCGAACTTCATTACGATAAAAGTACCGAGGATCGAGGTCGGGATGGCGAGCATGATATTCAGGTTCGAGCTCCACGAGCCCAGAAAGATCCAACAAACCACCGCCGTGAGCAGGGCGGAGAGGATCAACGTGAGATAGAGCTCGTGGACGCTGTCGCTGATGAACTTGCTTGAATCGAAGTTGATCCCGATCGAAAAATCCGACGGAAGTTCGCGCTGAATCTCCGCAAGACGTTTTTTGACGCCCTGGGCTACGGCGACGGTGTTAGCTCCCCGTTGTTTTCGGATCCCCAGGCCGACGGACGGCTGTCCTCCGGTGCGTGACATTCTCCGCAGGTCCGCGAGGCCGTCTTCGACCCTGGCGACTTCGCGTAATTGAATCGGGCGATAAATGGGTTTTCCGTCACGGTTATTAATAACGATCTTCTCAAATTCTTCGACGGATCTGGCTTCTCCCATCGCGCGGACCGAGGATTCCTTTTCCTGGGTTTCCAGTTTTCCGGCGGGGATCTCGACATGCTCTTTTTGAATCGCGTGGATCACATCTTCAACCGTGAGCTGATAGGCGAGAAGTTTTTGGGTATCGACCCATACGCGGAGGTTCCGTTCAAGGAATCCTCCGAGGAAGATCTCGCCGACTCCGGGCACGGTCTTGAAACGGTCTTTGACGCTTCGATCGACATAATCCATCAGGTTTTTTAGGGGAAGGCGCGATGTGATCGCAAGCCACATGATGGGCTGGTCTTCGGGATTGAATTTCTGGATGATCGGGGGATCGACATCGGTCGGAAGGCGCCGGCGCGCTTCAGAGATCTTGCTCTGGACCTCCTGCAGCGCGACGTCAATATCGCGGTCGAGGTCGAATTCGAGCTTGATGCTGGCCTTTCCTTCCGCGGAGGATGAGGATATCTCGCGAAGGCCCTGGATTCCCATGACGGAGTCTTCGATGATGTCGACCACATCGCTTTCCATCACCTCGGGAGCGGCGCCTTCCCAAAGCACGCTTACGTTTAAGACGGGGAAGTCCACGTCCGGCATTTGTCCGACGCCCATCCCGTGGCAGCCGAGCACGCCAAAGACCATGAGTCCGATCATGAGCATCCACGCGAAAACAGGATTTTTGATCGAGATCTCCGATAAATTCATGACACTTCTCCGATCGCGACACGGAAGGCGGCTTCATCCTGTTTCATGACATAATAGGTCCGATTCTGGTTTTGCCGGGTGTTGTGAAGCGATTCCAGGGCCGCGAGGACATCCAGGTTGCTGACGAGACTGCGGGTGTATTCCTCGGACTGGATCTTGTAATTTTTTTCGGCATCCCGGACCGCCTCCGCCAAAAGGCGGGCCGTTTCCCTGGCAGAAAGCCAGATCTGGTAGCTTTGTTTGATCTCAAGCTCCGCCTGGCGTTTGGCAAGGGAGTAGGAGAGCTTTTTTTGCTTCAGAATGCCGATGGAATCCTTGACCTGCCCGACGGTTTCACCGCCTGAAAAAAGAGGCACATCGAATTTGACGAGCGTGTCCCAATCCAGGTTCGCTAAAGCGCCTTCACGGCGCATGTACTGGTTATGGTTCAGCGTGATCGCGGGCCAAAAACCGCTTTGGGCCACCAGGATGCCCCGCCAGGCTGTTTTGACCGCTTGCTCCGCGGCTCTGACATCGGATCGTGTCGCGGCTATTTTGAGATGTTCGGCAAGCGTTTGCGAAGAAACCTCTTCCGAAGTCTCTTCCTCAAGTTTGCGTCCCTCCATTTCGGTTCCCGTCAGGAATTCCAAAAGATAGCGGGTGGTTGCGAGAGCTCCCTTGGCGCCGGCCAAGTCCGCTTCCAGCACCTTGAGATTCGTCCGGGCATTGATCACCTCGCTTGTGCGCGAGCGGCCGATCTTCTCGCGCTCCTCCAGCTCTTTGATCCGTCGTTCGAGGAGTTCAAGAATGCCCTCGTTGATGGCGACCGCTTTTTCATAAAGCAATACATTATAAAAGGCGCGAGCCACATCCATATAAAGAAGCTCTTTGGCGCGGATCCACGCCTCCGTTTGCTCCCGCCTGTAACTCCCGGCGCCGGTCAGCGCGCCGATCGCTTTGAACCCCTGGAAAAGCGGTTGACTGACCGTGAATTTACTCTCTTGGACGTTAGGGTCGCCTAAAGCGTTTCCGATCGCGCTGCTGCCCAGATTGCTTTTTTGATTATCCTGGAACGAGCGATTGATGATGAAATCCACCTTGCCGAGTCCCTGGCTTGCCGCATTGAAGATCTGCGCCGTGGCGCGGGAGGCGGCCTCTTTCTGAATGGCCAC
>JAHFHJ010000100.1 GCA_023246985.1 Candidatus Omnitrophota bacterium
GGGTAAAAGGCGATCTCACAGGTAAAACCGTTGGCATTGCCAAATTCGGTTTTCAGGCGAGAGATTATCGTTCCGGCAAGGGTTATGACGGTTTTATTGCCGAGATCGGGTCCGTTACCCGGTTCTCCGAACGGACGGAATTGACCCTCAACTACAACACCACCCCTGTCGAGTCGACTTTTGGCAACGACAACTACTATATTGCAAACGCCCTGAGAGCCCAGTTGGATCAGAAACTCATAGGCAACTTTAGCTTTTTAGTGAAGACAGGAGCCTCGCGCAATATTTATCCCCAGAGCAACGCGACATTTAACGTGAAACGCAGGGACTGGCTCCTCAACGAGGAGATTTGGCTGCAGTATAAGGTCAAGGAGTGGGGCAAAGTGAGCGTCGGATATCAGTACATGCGACGCAGTTCCAATGTTAGCGCTAATGCCTATGCCGACAACCTTATGTCTACGCGGCTTGATTTCTTTTTTTAACCCGACCCGCCTTTTTTAAGGAATGACAATGCGTTCCCGCCTTTTTTACCTCTCCCTAGCAGGGGTATGCTTTTTTGGAATAGGTCTGACGGTCTTCGCGGCGCAGCAAGTGACCTTGGAGACTGGGGCTTCCACCCCGTCCTCTGATTATCAGATCGGTCCCGAAAATGCCCTCCAGATTGACGTTTATTACGGCAAGAGCGAGAAGATTTCTCAAAAAGTGCGCGTATCCTCCGGCGGCGTCATCAATTATCCCCTCGTCGGGGAAGTGGAGGTGACCGGCCTGACGGTAGCCCAACTTCAGGAAAAGTTGCGAGAGCTTCTTGAAAAAGACTATCTGGTGAATCCCCAAGTCACCGTCTTCATTGAGGAATACAGCACGGTCTCCATCATGGGCGAAGTGAAAAAGCCCGGCGTCTATCCGATCAAAGGCCGCTTGACCGTGGTCGAATTGATCTCCCTGGCCGAGGGGTTCAGCAAGATCGCGTCACCCAATAAAGTCAAAGTGATCCGCACCCTTTCTGACGGAACCAAAAAAGAGACGGTGGTCCGGGTCCGGAACATTATGAACAAGCATGCCGGCGATAAAGACAATATGACGCTTCTCTCCGGCGATGTGGTGATCGTTCCGGAAAGCCTTCTTTAAGGAGCTTCGTGATGCAGGAAATCCAGAGCAATGCCGCAGGTTCCGACGTGATCGAAATCGATCTCCGGGACATTTTCCATAAACTGATCAAGCGTCGCCAGACGATCCTCTCCGCAGCCGGCATCTGTGTCGTGGCCGCGCTTATTTATTCTTTCACGGCCCAACCCATCTACCGTGCCACCAGCCGTATTCTTGTTGACGCCAAACCGCCGAAAATCATGAAGATTGAGCAGCAGGTTGTCACGGATTTCACGGATCGCACCAGTTTTTTTAATTCTCAGGTCGAGATCCTTAACAGCCGTACCGTTGCGGAAATTGTAATAAACGAACTCGGCAAGTATGAGCCCTGGAACCGTCGCGGAAAGCCCGAGAACCAACTCAAAGTCATCACCGAGGGCGAGCGTATCGACTTTCTTAAAAAGCGCGTGAAGGTCTCGCCGGTGCGCATGACTCAGGTCATCAAAGTGGCCGTCGAAGACCCGGACCCGGTCTTGGCCTCAAAGATCGCGAATGGTTGGGTGCGGGCCTATGTCCTTTTTTCTTCGCAGGATCAACTGGTTCAGCGCCGCAGTGAGCTGGAGGCGGACCTGACGCAGCAGTTGAAATTCCTGAAAGAAAAACATCCGGTCATTGTGGCCTTAAAGGACGAAATCGCGGCGATCAATCAAAAGATCGCTCAGAAGCATCAGCAGCGGAATGAATCCGGGAACGCTTCGGAGCTGAGTAACGACATCACCAATATCAAGGTGCTGGATCGCGCGGAGGTGCCGCTGAAACCCGAGCGGCCGCGCAAGGCATTGAATGTAATTTTGGCCCTGGTGCTCGGTTGCTTTGCCGGGGTCGGACTTGTTTTTTTGTTTGAGTCTTTAGACCAGACTTTCAAATCCGCGGCGGATATGGAAGCGGTCCTGAAACTTCTGTGCCTGGTCCCCATCCCGCGGCACGACGCGGACAAAGAGCACCCTGAGGCCGTTCCCGAATTTGTGGCGGACAGATCCCGGCATTCCTTGATGGCCGAAGCTTTTCGGAGCCTTCGCACGGGAATTATCTATAGCAATCCCGATCTTTCGAAAAAGACGTTCGTGGTGACAAGCGCTGCCCCCTCCGAGGGAAAAACTACGGTCGCGATCAATTTGGCGACGGTCTTTGCCCACGCGGACGAAAAAGTGATTCTTGTGGATACGGATCTTCGCAACCCGCGGCTCCATAAAATTTTTAAAGTGGATCGCGCCAACGGCGTGATTGATATTCTCGCATTCGATAAAAGCGATATCCATGCGTTCGTTCATAAAACCGGCATCAAGGGCCTGGATCTGCTCACTTGCGGGGAGGTGCCCCCAAATCCGTCTGAGCTTTTGGGTTCCAGGAAGATGGAGGAATTTATCGCGACACTTTCGACGATGTACGACCGCATTATTTTTGACACACCGCCGGTTCTGGCCGCGACCGATGCCGTGGTACTCTCGACCAAAGTGAACGCGACGATCCTGGTTGTGGAGGCTGGCACGACCCATCGTCATGCCGCAGAGCGCAGCGCGGAGGCCCTAAGATCCGTACGCGCGCGTGTTTTGGGCGCGGTGCTCAATAGAGTGAATCCGGATCAGCAGGGGCCGTATTACTACTATTATCATTACGGCCAGAACGCGCTCAAGAAAAGCGATCACCCTTTCAAATTAAAGAATCTTTTCAAGAAAACCGATCCGAACGCTTAGGCGCCTTATGCTTCTGCTGCTGGCGGATGGACTCCTGCTTGTAGCCCTGGTGACGGCCCCATTACTCTACGGGGCCGTGGGTTTTTTCTCTCTGCTGTTTCTCGCCTGCCTTTCTGTCCTTATATTTAATCTGGTTTATTTAACGCGTCCCTGGACGCTCACGGAGGCACTCCGTTCCCCGGGGGCATGGCTCGGCATAGGGCTTCTGCTTTTTATTGTAGCCCAACTCATCCCGTTGCCGGAGGAAGTGATCCGGAAGATATCTCCCTCAGCCTATCAGTTCTACGCCACGTATTTCCCGGGCGGCATTGGCACGGGCAAGACTTTCACCTTGTCGGTTTATCCCTCGGACACCTTTTTCGGATTGATCCAGTTCTTGACCTACGGGCTTTTTTTCTTAAGCGTTCTGATGCGCCTTGTGTCGGATCCGTCCGGGAAAAAAGAAATTCACCCCGTAAGCCATAAAAAATCTGAATTTTTGAAACTAGGATGTTTAACCGGCGTTCTTTCGCTTCTGTTCCACAGCCTCTATGACTTCAACCTTCACATCCCGGCCAACGGCATTTATTTTGTCGTGCTCCTGGCGCTGGGGGTCGGAACGGCGGGCAAAAAGGCCTACGACCACGCGTTCTTCCGGCGGATGGTGGGCTTTGTGATCAACTTCGGTTTCCTGGTCGCGCTCTTTGCCATCATTCAAAAATTCAGTTACAACGGGCGCATTTTCTGGGTGGGCATGGAAGCTCCCAACCCGATCGGGTCTTACTATAACTATGACCACTATGCCGGGTTTATGGAGCTTTGCGGCGCGGCCGCGATCGGGATGACCGTAGCGAGCATCTTTCACACCTCCTTTTTTCACCGCAGAGGTCTGATCGAGAAAGTCCTCTGGTTCTCGACGAAAGAAGCCAATAAAGCGCTCCGGTATCTCCTGATGTCCGTGGTCATGGTCGCGACGATCTTTATGTCCACCTCGCGCGGGGGCATCATGAGTTTTGCGCTCAGCCAGATTATCTTTTTCGCGGTCGTTCTTGGGGCGGCGTGGCGCACCCGCAAAAAGGCCAGGTCCGTGGGCATATTGACGGCGATCATCCTGCTTATAGCTGTCATGGTGATCTGGCTCGGGCCGAAGGAATTCCTGGAGAGGTTTCGCCTTTTATTCATTCAGAATGTCATCCAGATGGAAGGCCCCATCGGCGTGAGACTTTTATTCTACAAAGGCGCGTTTGCCGTGATAAAGGATTTTCCGTGGGTTGGGACAGGGTTCAATACCTTCGGAACGAATTTCACGCGCTATCGGATTTTTGACTACACGAACGATTACTTGCGCTATACGCACAATGATTATTTGCAGCTTATTTCGGAGGCCGGGGCGGCCGGCATTCTCTTCCTTGCCGGATTTCTGATCTTTTTTCTGGCCGCGATGGTTCGCGTCGCGAGGAGACTTGAGTGAAAACCTTTGTGATGGGCGACATCCACGGCGCGCATAAGTCCCTCCTGCAATGTTTCGAACGTTCGGGGTTTGACCGGGCGAAGGACCGGCTTATTGTGCTGGGCGATGTCTGCGATGTGTATCCGGAAGTCCGGCAGTGCATCGACGAACTGATCGCACTCAAACATTGCGACTACATCATCGGTAACCATGATCTCTGGGCTCTCGATTGGGCGACGCGGGGGCGGAAACCGGACATGTGGCTTGAGCAAGGCGGAGACCAGACGATTCTCTCTTATGGCGGCGGCCCCATGCCGAGGGAACATGTGGAGTTCTTGAACATGGCGCATCCGTGGCTCGAGGCGGAGGGCTGCGCGTTTGTTCACGCGGGGTTTGACCCGGACCGGCCTTTGAAAACGCAGAGTCTTAAAGTTCTGGTCTGGGACCGGGATCTCTTGCGCCGGGCTTGGGAAGAGGAGAAAGACGGGCGCGGCCGCCCTTTTGGGCGTTATCACGAGATCTTTCTAGGCCATACGCCCTCCGGCATCTTTTTTCAGGGCACCGTACCCCAGCATATGTGTAATGTTTGGGCCATGGACACAGGGGCCGGTTGGACCGGACCGCTCACGATCATGGATGTGGCCACAAAAGAATACTGGCAGTCCGATCCGACGCCGGCACTTTACGGCGTCAAGGGACGCGTGAGGAATGAGGCCTAGGATGATGCGTCTCTTGGTGAGAATCCTGAGCTTTTGCTTTATCGCGCTTCTGACCTTCGTGGGCGGGGCGGAGCTTGTTTTTCAGCGAGGCAAGGCGGGGAAAGACCCGGCACTGCTTCAGGTTGCCCAAAAGCTCAACCCGCTTGTTTCCGAGTATTTTTATGAGGACTACCGCCTGACCGGCGATATCAAGGCCCTTCGCCGCGCGATCCAACTGGAACCCACGAAGCCGGCCTATCATATGTACTATGGCCTGGCGCTTCTAAAGCAAAGCCCTCGCACGCGCTACGGTGATCGAGAGGCCGTGACCGAAATCTGCAAAGCCGCCCGCCTCAAACCCTACAGCAAGCAATATCAGGATGCCTGTACCCAATACGGAAAAGCGATTCTGATCTACCCCCAACTTTGAATTTTTTTACATCAATGGTAGTTGGGGTTGCCCCAATTTCAACTTCGTTAAAATTGATAGGTATTGGGACTAAGGGAATGGCAATCAATTTTTATTATGATTTATGATCATTTTCATACATTTATATGTATATATTAATGCATTTAAATTTATAAAAAAGAACATTTTATGGTTGATTTTTATTCTAGGGTGCGCTATATTTTGGTTGGGAGAGTTATTATGAA
>JAHFHJ010000101.1:0-4088 GCA_023246985.1 Candidatus Omnitrophota bacterium
TTTATTTTATCGCGTAGCGGAGATTTCGCCCCCATGCGGCGCTGGCGTTCGATTTATTTTCTCGCAGTTCCCGTTCTCGCGCTCGTTCTTTTTTTTCAGTATCCCCGCGTCAATGAAGCTCTTCATGCCGTCTTCTATACTCTGACCCGTCCCGCGCTTGTGATCGGAAGCGGTCTCCGTCATGGCTTTTACTCGCTTCGCTATCAATCCGGTAATTTCCTCGGTGCGATTCATAAGCAAAAAGAATATCTTGCGCGTATTCAGGAACTCGAGACCCGGCTGATCCGTTTTAATGAAATGGATCGGGAGAATCAGCGGCTTTTGAAGCTCCTCAATTTTAGTTCACCGCCGGCTTTGCGCGCCTTCGGCGCCCGCGTGATCGGGGAGGATGTAACCCCCTGGAGGAAAATTGTTTTACTGGATAAAGGGAGTCGCCACAAAATTAAAAAAGACATGGTGGTGATAGTCCCCGAGGGACTGGCAGGCAGGATCCTGGAAGTTGAGCCCTATACGGCGCATGCGATCCTCTTGCCGGACCCGGACTCCCGCGTGAGCGGATTGACCTCCGTGAGCCGTGCCCAAGGGATCGTGACCGGGATCGGAACGGACAAGCTGCAAATGAAATATCTGGCGCTGGACGGCGAAGTCGCGATCGGAGAAGACGTGATCACTTCCGGGGTGGGAAGTTTTTTCCCCAAAGGGCTTCAGATCGGGAAGATCGAGGCGATCGAGCGCGATAGCGACGGCCTGCATCTTCTCGCGCTCGTGAAACCTTCCGTGCCGTTCTCCAAGCTTGAGGAAGTGCTATGCCTCGTCTCCTCTCCGCAAAAGTAATTCTGTATTTCCTCCTCCTGGCCGTTTTGGACGGGACCGTCATGCCTGTTTTTCAGATCGGTTCGGTTTCCCCGAGTTTGCTTTATCTTTTTATCTGCTACGCGGCATTTGAATGGGGATCGCCCAAAACCGTTTATGTCGCGTTCTGGGCCGGACTTTTCCGCGATTTTTTGGGAGGAGGGCTGATCGGGCTGGAGGCAAGTCTTCTGGCCGGTTTGGCGTTGATGTTCGATTTTGTGGTGCAGAAAATGGAGCGGGAATTGCCGGGGATCTATTTTCTCATCACCTTCCTTTTTGTTTTCTGCGCGGGCACGGTGAATCTTCTCGCGGGATGTTTGGCGGGGGAGCTTTCCCTGTCCTTGGCGGGGAGGTATTTGGGGCTGATCGCGATGACGGCCTTTTACACAAGCGCGATGCTTCCCTTTTTTAATTTTTTCACGAACCGCTGGTTTGGCCGTTCCTCCAGCCGTCAATTCGAGCTCTTTCGCTGATGTTCACGCGCTTCCATTTCTTTCAGGCTTTCGTTTTTATCCTTCTGACCTTGCTGGGGTTGGGCCTCTTTCAGACCCAGGTCGTGCGCGGACATTATTATTATGAGCTCAGCCGGCGTAACCGTGTCCGTCTTATTCCGATGGAGGCTCCGCGCGGACGCGTGTTCGACCGCCAGAGCCGTCTTCTCGCCACGAACCGCGCTTCTTACAATGTGATCGCGATCCCGGAGGATGTGACGCCTGAAGTTTATCCGCGGCTGGCGAAGCTTTTGGAAATGCCGGAAAAAGACATTCGCAGGCGCATGAGCGCGGGCCGTGAATTTCCGTTCGCGCCGGCGATGATCAAAGAAGACATTTCCCGCGAGCTTACGTTCAAAATCGAGGAACATCGCCCGGAACTCCCGGGGGTCAGCATCCGCGCGGACGGTATCCGCTATTATCCCTATGGTGAAACGGCGGCGCATGTGATCGGTTATATCGGGACGGTCACCCCCGAGGAGTATGGCGCGTTGGATCGGGACCGTTTCGGGATGAATTCGAAAGTGGGCCGTGCCGGGATTGAAAAAGTTTTTGATGATCTCCTTCGCGGTTGGCGGGGCGGGGAACAGATCGAGGTGGACGCGCGCGGTCAGCTGGTGCAGGTTCTCTCGGACCGAAAACCCGAGCCGGGTTCGGATATCACGCTGACGCTGGATCTAGAGTTCCAGAAAAAGATCATGAAGCTGATCAAAGGCCTGCACGCGAGCATCGCCGTACTGGACCTGGAGACGGACGGTCTCTTGGCGATGGCCAGCGCGCCGGCCTATGATCCGAATATTTTTGTTTCGCCCGCCGCGAATGAACAACGCCTTCAGGTGCTGAAAGATGAGAATGCCCCGATGCTGGACCGCGGGATCAATGCCGCGTATCCTCCCGGATCGGTCTTTAAGCTTGTGACGGCGCTTGCCGGATTAGATCTCGGGAAGATCACGCCGGAAACACGGTTCAAATGCGCCGGCACCTTCCGGTTGGGTCCTAAATCGAAGCCCGCGCATTGTTGGCTCCATGAAGGGCACGGAAGTCTCAATCTCTATGAAGCTCTTGAGCGTTCCTGCAACGTGTATTTCTTTAATGTGGCAAAAAGACTGACGCCTGATGAGATCGCGCATTACGCTCGCGAGCTTGGCCTCGGCGAACCGCTCAAAATTGAAATCTCGCGCATGGCTCCCGGCCTTATTCCGGATTCGGCATGGAAAAAAGCCCGTTTTAACCAGCCTTGGTATCAAGGGGAGACGATGAACATGGCGATCGGGCAGGGCTATATGCTCGTCACTCCGTTCGAGATCATGCGTCTGACCTCCATTATTGCCAAGAACGGCAAGGGGGTGGAGCCGCATCTGGTCGTTCAGGATCGCAGCACGATGCCCGAGGCGCCGCGAGTGGCCATTCAGGAACAGAATCTCGATGTGATCAGGCGGGCCATGCTCCAGGTCGTGGAGTCGGATTACGGGACCGGTCAGCTGGCGCGCGTGGATTTCGATAAACTGGCCGGAAAAACCGGAACAGCCCAGGCACCGCCCTTAAAAGCGCACAGCTGGATGACGGGATTTTTCCCTTATAAAGACCCCCAACTCGCGTTTGTGGTATTCGTGGAGCACGGGGGTTCCGGCGGGGTTACAAGCGCGCGTCTTGTGAAACAGATGCTTGAGGCATGGAAGGACCTGCATGTTACGCCGGCTGCTTAGCGGGATCCATTTCCCGCTCCTTGTCGCGGTCGTGGCGCTGGCGGCAGTCGGCATCCTTTTTATTTATAGCGCCTCCTACCGCGATCCCGGAAATTATGAAGCCAAACAGGTTTTTTGGATCCTGGCCGGATTGGCGGTACTGATTTCAGTGCCCCAGATCGGCTATCGTCCCTTTCTGAGCGTTTCCTATCCTTTTTATTTTGTAACCCTGATCCTGCTTGTGTTGGTCGATTTTGTCGGCCACAAGCATCTCGGGGCTCAACGGTGGCTGACGCTGGGGCCGATCGCGATTCAGCCTTCGGAATTCGCGAAACTCGGGACCTTACTTGCCGTCGTCAATTTTTTAGGGTCCCATCATCCCTGGGAGGGGCAGACCCGGACCGTGAGTATCGCGCTGCTGCTTTTGGTGATCCCGCTTTTTCTGATCATCAAACAGCCGGATCTCGGGACCGCGCTTCTTTTTATCCCCATGTCCGTGGTCATGCTTTTTCTGTGGGGCGTACGGAAACGATTCTTGATCGCCAGTTTCAGCGCGCTGGCTTTGGCCGCTCCCTTGGCTTGGGAATTTCTGAAGGGGTATCAGAAAAAGCGACTGAGGGTGTTTCTGAATCCTAATCTGGATCCGCTGGGTTCGGGTTATACGGCCCTGCAGGCCAAGATCGCGGTGGGGTCGGGAGGACTGTGGGGAAAGGGATATTTAGGCGGGACGCAGACGCAGCTTCACTTTGTGCCGGAGCATCACACGGATTTTATTTTCTGCGTGATCGGGGAGGAGTGGGGGTTCCTCGGAAGTCTTCTGGTGCTCTGTCTTTATGGGTTTCTTTTTCACTCGATCTTTTTGATCATGCAACGCACCACGGACGTGAAAGCCAAGATGCTTTGCGGAGGGGTGTTGGCGCTTCTTTTCTCGCACGTGATGATCAATGTCGGAATGACCTTCGGCCTCATGCCGATCGCCGGAGTGCCGCTCCCGCTGATCAGTTATGGCGGCTCTTCCTTCATCATGACCTGCATGTGTCTGGGCCTGGTGCTAAGCGTC
>JAHFHJ010000101.1:4188-5591 GCA_023246985.1 Candidatus Omnitrophota bacterium
GATCAATGTCGGAATGACCTTCGGCCTCATGCCGATCGCCGGAGTGCCGCTCCCGCTGATCAGTTATGGCGGCTCTTCCTTCATCATGACCTGCATGTGTCTGGGCCTGGTGCTAAGCGTCCACCGTGAGCGATCTATTTTTTGAGGGGGCGAAGATTTCCCACCCCCGCTCATCCTGAGCAACGTGCCCCATGCGCGGAGTCGGAGGATCGCGCGAATAAATACCTTTTTTCTTTATTCCGCTTGTCCTAAAATGCGATACGCATCGGATTGTCCCAATCTTTCAAGTCAAAATAGATTTGAAGATTGGGACAACCCCGACGAGCAATTCATAAATGAAATCTCACGGTTGGCACTTTTTAAGTGTTTCGCGAGCCCGGCGATCTCATAGTTGAGAGTGCTTCGCCGTCTTTGCGGCTCGCAATGACGTCTCACCAATGATTATGAAGAAGGTAACGATAATACCTTTCGAAAAAGTGCAAACTCGGGATGAAATATTAAGATCCATCGGGGTGTAGCTCAGGGGCTAGAGCGCTTGCTTTGGGAGCAAGATGTCGCAGGTTCAATTCCTGCCACCCCGATTTTTCCTTTTGGAGGAGATCGTATATACTCAACCGACTCATAAATTAGTCCCAATACCTATCAATTTTAACGAAGTTGAAATTGGGGCAACCCCAACTACCATTGATGTAAAAAAATTCAAAGTTGGGGGTAGTCTCAATACCTATCATCCCGCCCCATTGGCGGGATGGGGCAATCCTGACTACCGTTAGTGAAGAGAAAATTAAAGTCGGGATAGTCCCAATGCCTCATCCCGCACGTTTTAAGCGTGGATTCCGTGGTTCTGGATTCCGGCTCTCCCTTCGGTCGTCCGGAATGACAAAACCACAATCTGTGACGCTAGGGGGTATAACCATGACGGGAGAATCCCGCGGAGGTTCAACTGAGAAAAGCATCGCGTTCTACGAAATAAAAAAATAAAGAAAACTTTAGGGTAACCGATAATAAAACAGGCCCTTCTGATTATGGCAGCAAGCTTCATTGTGATGGATTCCAGGGATCCTTCATGAAGATCCGGAAGGAGCCTTTAAAATATCGCAGGGATCTCGCAAAACAAGCGGAAAAGAGGAAATGTTTGTTTGAAAAGCCGGGCAGATTGTTTCGTAGGGCTATCCGTGAGACAAGGATCGTGTTTTTGAGTATTTTCTCAGGCGCATCACCCATCACGCAAGAGACGCTGGAAAGAGGAGTGACGTGAGCTATTACAATATTTTGGGTTTAGATAAAGAACCTTTTTCCACCAGCCCCGACCCGAATTTTTTCTATCAATTCTTCGGGCACAAGGCCGTACTTTACCGGCTCCGTGTCGCGATTGAACTCAGGCGCGGGTTAAGCCTGATCCT
>JAHFHJ010000102.1 GCA_023246985.1 Candidatus Omnitrophota bacterium
ACTCTCTTTTTGAATAAAAGCAATAAATTAGACACTAATATAGCAATATATAATATTAAACATAGCATTAGCTAGCATTCATGCATCAAATTCGGGATAGTCCCAATACCTATCAATTTTAACGAAGTTGAAATTGGGGCAATCCCCGACTACCGTTCATGAAAAGAAAATTAAAGTCGGGATAGAATCAAACGGAGAACGGTATTAGAACTCGAACCGCTTCGCGAGGATGGTTTCAATCTTGCTGTTCGTATAGGTGTAGTTGGTGATATTGGAAAGCGCGTGGTAATACTCGTAGGAGAAGGTCCATACGGTGTCCTGGAACGGTTTGGGAAGGATTTTCCCGATCAGGATCGTCGTGAGCGGCACGCCGTAGGTCATGCGGTACCTTAGGATTTTATCGTGCCGGTTCCGGCTCGCGATCGTAAACTCGGGAGCCTGATAGTTATCGAAATACGCGCTGAGAGTATTGATCAGGAACTGTCCCCTCGGCAGGATCCACGTGAGCGTGTTGTTCATGCTCAGACGGTCATATCCGTTGTATTTTCGTTTCGCATCCTTCGTCGAATACCCAAAATCGGAGGACCAGCGCATCGTAGGAAGAAAGACGTAGTTGACGCTCCAGGAATGACTGAACTGAGGCCCCTTGCGATCATGGGAGGTCGCGTCCTCCGAGATATTCAAATAATTCTGACGCTCGATCCTGAAATCATAGGACGCGTTCAGTTTTTTGGTAAAATCCCGCGCGAAAAGAAAATTCCCGCCCTGGGATTTTATGAAGCTCTCGCCGGAAAGGAAGGTATAGGCGGAAAAAAAGGACGGCGTAAAATCGGCGAATTTGCTTTTGTAGGTTCCGCCAAGTTCGTACTGGAACGAGCCGAGGTCCAGAGATTTGACGTTATTCTGCTCCTGCAGGAAATACGTGAAGGACCCGTACACGGTGTGCCCGGCCTGGTACCCGAGATCATGGGTCACGTCCAGGGTCGTGACATTTAAAAAATGGGTGTCCGCGCGCCGCGTGTTCGATCCGGTAACCGGCGCCGCGACGTCAAAAGCAAGCTGCGTCTTGGAATGCGGCGAAGCGTTCCGGTTCGTGTCATAGCCCCAGCCCACATTCTCGCGCAATCCGATGCGGGTTCGGCGCTTCCTCTGCTTGATCTTTCGCTCATATTCGCTGAGTTGATTTTGGATCGCGGGCGGGAGCGTGAGGGTCTTAAGCGTATCCAGCTCCTTCTGCGCTTCATTCAGACTGTCGAGACGGTACAGCACCACGGCATAAAGGAGCCGGGCATCCGCGAGATTGGGATTCACAAGAAGAATGCGTTCCAGGGTCGCGGCGGCGCTTAAAAGCTCTCCCCGGGCGATCTGGTCCTGCGCGTAACGAGCGTTCAGTTCAATATTGTCGGGATCTTTCAGAATATCTTCGTAGGTAACGCCGGTCTTGAATTTCTCGTCCGCGGCTTTTTCCTTGGATTTCTCCGCGGCGCGTCCGACCTGTTTGACGCCCCGCGTCTCGCGCTGAAGGGCTTCCATTTGATGGGTAAGATCTTCGGCAAAAATAGAAGAAGCGGACGAAAAAAGAAAAATTAGGAGGGCGCTACAAGCAAGGATTCTGGAGTTCATGAATGAACGGATTTCCTTTTCGGGTAAAAAACGGTTTTACTCTATTGAAAGTCTGGGACTCGATCCACGACCGAATTTTCGCGTAGTTTACCCTCCTCTTAAGAGAAAAGCAAATCACTTTGCAAAGACAAGACTTCGGACGATAAACTCCGGTCAAAGCAAAACCAGATCGGGATTCTTTTGTCCGGGATCTGCGGACTGTGAACTGGGAACCTAGGGGGGAGAATGAATCACCTTTTCAAATTTAAAACATTCGCCCCGAAAAAATCCGTTATAATGCGCTTATGTCATTCCAATTAGACCCGTTCCAGCTCGAGGCGATCGAGTGGATCGAAAAAGAACATTCGCTTCTGATCTCCGCGCCCACCGGATCCGGAAAAACCCTCATCGCCGAAAAAGCCGTCGAAAAAGCCCTTGCGCGCGGGGAGCAGGTCATTTATACCGCCCCGATCAAGGCCCTGAGCAATCAGAAATTCCGCGATTTCCAGATTCGTTTCGGAAAAGACGCGGTCGGCATCCTGACCGGCGATGTTTCGATCCATCCCGGCGCGCCGCTTCTCATCATGACCACCGAGATCTACCGCAATTCGCTTTTTGAGAACGAGGAACGCATCCGCAAGATCGGCTGGGTTATTTTCGACGAGGTCCATTACCTGGACGATGCGGAGCGCGGCACGGTCTGGGAAGAAGCCCTGCTTTTGACGCCGCCGGAGATTCGCATTCTCGCGCTCTCGGCCACGATCCCGAATGTCCGGGAACTCGCGGCCTGGATTCAGCAGATCCACCGGCGTCCCATCGCCGTGATCGAAGAAACGCACCGTCCCGTCCCGCTTCATTTCCTGTTCCAATGCCAGGGTAAGATCCTCACGAACACGAAGTCGCTTCGCAAAGAGGGCTATCTCCAGCGCGATAACTGGCAGCTTTCCATGCGCGAAAGACGCCGCGGGTTTCAGCCGCCCCGCGCTCGGTACAACCGCCTTTTTGATCTGCTCAAACATCTTATCAACGAAGACCGGCTCCCCGCCCTTTATTTCGCGTTCGGCCGGAAGCGCACGGCCACGCTCGCCTGGGAAGTGGCGCATTTCGACCTCCTGCGGGAAACGGAACGCCGCGAGGTCCGAAAACTTTATGACGATCTCCTCGCCCGTTATGACCTGATCGGCGACAAAACCGCCGAAGAGATCCGGCCGCTCGTCGAACAAGGGATCGCCTATCATCACGCGGGCATGCTTCCGACCTTAAAAGAAGTCATCGAGCGGCTTTTCACAAGCAAGCTTATCAAGCTCATCTTCACGACCGAGACCTTCGCGCTCGGGATCAACATGCCGGCCCGCACGGTGGTCTTCGATGAACTTGAAAAATTCTACGGCGCCGGCTTCAAAACGCTCACCACGCGGGATTTTTTCCAGATGGCCGGCCGCGCGGGACGCCGCGGCATGGACCCGGAAGGATTCGTCTACTGCCGCATCCATCCGAACGACATCGCCTTCCCGGAAGTAGAACGCATCCTCTACGGAAGTCCCGAGCCCGTGCGCAGCCAGCTGAACGCCGCGTACGCGACGCTCCTGAACCTTTATAAAACGCTCGGTCACAAACTCCTGGAGATCTATCCCCGGTCCTTTCACTTTTTTCAGTCCTCCAAACGAAAACGCGACGAGGGGCTGGACCTCTTGAAGAACAAACTCGCGCTTTTGCGGGAGATGGGTTACCTCACCGACGCGGGACTTACTTCCAAAGGAGAATTCGCCTCTTCGGTTTTCGGGTATGAACTGCTTCTCACGGAAATGTACGCGGACGGCGCGCTCGAGAAACTGGAGGAGGCAAAATTGAACGTTTTCCTGGCCGGGCTGATCTTTGAACCCCGGAAAAACACCGAACCGCCCCGGCTCGGAAAAGAACACGCGGAACTGCTCAAAATGACCCAGCATTATCACCGGGCCGTCTTCAAATGGGAATCCCATTTTCGTGTCACCCCTCATACGAAACCGCCCCATTTTCATCTCGCCCGCGCCGTCGAAGCGTGGACGCAAGGGAAAAATTTCGAGCAGATATGCCAATGCACCTCGGAAGACGAAGGAAGCCTGGTGCGTTATATCCGCATGGTGATCCAGCTTCTGCGCGAGATCGCGCATTCGCCGCATGCCTCCGAGAGCCTCAGGACCAAGGCGCATCGCGCGCGGGGAATGATCGACCGGGACGTCGTCGACGCGGAAAAACAATTGCGGGTCTGAACACGCGGCGCATCGTCCAAAGCGCTTGCTGCTTAGAAAGAATGAGGGGCCTGCTGATAGTTTGCCGCGTACTATGGGCCATGTCCCCTGTACCGCTTTACGTTTTTTCCTTCTCTTCGGTCTCCTGAGACGATAACATCGGTCCCAGCTCCGGGTCCGCGCGGTCTTCCGATTTGATCTCTTCAAGGATGACCGGCAATTTCCATTTTTCGATCCGGCAGACGGCGTCGTAAGGGCAAAACGATTCGCAGTCGCGCGGCCGCGCCGGGATCTCGCAGGATTCGATCTCTTTTATAAATTTTTGGGCGAAAACAACCGCCCGCTCCAAAGTTTTCCGAAAGATTTCGTCCGGAACGCTTGAGCGGGACGAAAATTCTTTTTCGAAAAGCTTCGCGATCCCTTCGCAATAAAAACCGCTTTGTTTGTGATCGCGCAGGGAGTAGATCGCGGCGCCCAGGGGCGCGAGACCTAAATTTTTTTGGACGGCCAGAAGATAAAGCGGCAGCTGCAGCGCGGTTCCAAGCTCCAAATCCGAGGCTTTGAAACCGGAGGAGCGCTTGTAGTCCATGACCAGCGCGAACTTCCCGGCGGCGTCCGTGTCGATCCGGTCCACGCGGCCTCGCAGCTTGATCTTTTTACCGGCTCCCGCGATCTCAAGAGGCGGCGCCTCCCCCTTTTCGGGATTTCCAAAAGCATATTCCACATACCCGGGTTTGAAGGAAGAAGCCTCGAGCCGTTCCGTTTCATATTTCAGAAAATCCAGAAGCATTTCGAAAAGCTCGCGGCGATCCAAAGCTTCCTGATAGGGCTCCGCCCATGTCATCGGGGACTGCTTGAGTCCCTCTTCTATTTCGCGTTCGATGAACTTTTCGAGCGGCTCTTTCGCGTTTTTTTCCCTGCGGGGATCAAAATACTGCTGAAGAACATAATGCAGGAGACTCCCCTTTTGTCTCGCGCGAAAATCTTGGCCGGCTTCCTTTAATTTGAGAATTTTATCGGCAAAATACCGGTAAGGACATTGGGCATAGGTTTCAAGCCGGGTGGGACTTGTTTTTTCGATCTTAAAATATCCGCCTTTCAGGATCTTTTCATCCAGGATCTTCGCTTCCACGGTTTTCAAAGCGTCCAAAAACCGTTCCCGGCTTTGGGGATCTCCCGAAAGTTCCGCGAGCTGATCCTGCATGAGGATCTCCCGGCTCTCCGCCTTCCGCAGGCCCGCCGCCACCGAGGCCTCCCATTCGCGGCGCGTGATCGCCTCGGAGATCTCGGGAACAGGTCTCGCGAGATTCTGGCGTATCACCGGCACGCTGTCCCCGAAAAGACGTTTCACTTCCTCAAGATAAAAGGACGGCAGGGATTCCTTGCCCTCAAAATCAAGACGCGGATAACTCAAATAGAGCCGCTCCCTGGCGCGCGTGACCGCGAGATAAAAAAAGAACCGCTCGATATTCTGCCGCGGCAGGCGTTCCGCAAGGGGATGCTCCCTGTTTCCGTTCATCAGCTTCCGTTCCCAATCCGAGAGCAGCGGGTCTTCGCGGACCTGCATGGGAAAGACTTTTTCCAGAAGCCCGGCGACGAACACGACTTGGTACTCCTTTTGCCGCGCGAGCGAGACGTCATAGAACTGCACGCGATTCTTGTCGCGCTCGTGAAGCGAATAAACATCCAACTCTACGAGACCGAGAAAATAATCGGTAAAACTTTC
>JAHFHJ010000022.1:0-8366 GCA_023246985.1 Candidatus Omnitrophota bacterium
AAGGACGTGCCTGGTCATAAAAGGGAATTGCCGGATTCACTGTCTCAAAATCCAGAAAGTGAATAGGAAATTCTAACTGATTGAGAAAGTCCTTGATGGCCGGTTTATTGATAAAACACTTTTTCGTCCGGTGGCATTCCCGCTGAATCTGCTGACTTGGCGTGAGCGTTACGTTGTCAGGAAGATCCGCAATGCTTAATATGTTCTTAGCCAGAAGCTCAAAAGCTTTGTCTTTACGAATTCTGTTAAGGATAAGGATGCTTTCTTGGGGAAGAAAACTCCAGCACAAGTCCTGAAGATCACAAGGATACGGGTCTTCGCAATAAGGCCCCACTTTTATTTCAGGGCAAGTCTTTTGCTGAAGATTTTTGAGCATTACGCCTATATTCTTCTCCACGCCTGCAACCAGAGAATTAACCTCGCCGGAAACATCCTGCCTGGAAAGCAATTCGTTCGGATCGATCTTCCCCTGTTTGACATATTGATGATTGATTAGGATGAGATGAGAACGCCGGATCTTGAGACCCGCACCTTCATAGCAATACTTCTGGAAAGCAAGGTCGTGGTAATGAATATCCTTGGCTTTCGTAGAGCTCTTTACCTCATGAAGATCCCAGGACCCGTCTTTATTAGGCATGAGAATGTCAGGCCTGGCAAAGGTGTTCTTATAACCGAAAGCCGCTTCGAAAAGAGGTTTCCGCTGTGGTAATAACTCCTGGGTCTTTTTAAGGATAGCTTCATAATCCTTAACCCCTTCTATTTCAACTCCGTCAGGAAACAGAGTCCTGGCCAAAGCGGTTACTTCATTTCCTTGATCAAAGATCGCTTGGGTTTGGGGATCCGTCTCGGGAAACTGATCTTTGGCGTGGTAAGACATCCACAGCAGCTTCGGGCACTGCAGCCCAGTTAGATATTTGCTCTTTGAGAGGAAAAAGTTGTCTTTTCTTGAATCCGAAATGTCGCTTGTCAAATTCAATCCTTCGATTTTTCGTTATGCACAATATCCTTCAATCGCACCATGTCATTTGTTGTGATCGGTGCGTGATCTGTATAATGTACATTCCATAGGCCACTTGTTCTGATTCTTTCAATCGGAGAAAATAGGCCTAACCATTCGGGCGACGCTTTACATTCTCCGCACTGCGCCACTGTCGCAATCGAGCGGCTCTCCAAGCCGCTTCCGCCCATTTGATTGTTGATTTCAATAAACCTGAAGCTCAGCGTCTCTCTGATTTTCTTTGTGATCTGCCGCTCAAGACTCTTTTCCAAGTTTATATCCCGCAAATGCCCGAAGCTCATTCTCTCTTTTGGGGTAGTGAAATTCTTTTTCCACATCACGGAGTAGTTCGACTTCTGCTTGGCAAGTAAAGCCCTTCCTAAGTGTTGTCTGAAGATGCTTCTGTCTTTGGGTGCCGATTGATGAGAGTCAAAATTCATTTTCCTTTCATCAAGCAGATAATGCTCGCTGATGCGGCTTTGAAAATTCCCATCCCGACATGATCCAATCCTGACGATTCTGGGCTTGCGACCGCCATGCCCCCAAAATTCTCCTTCTTCGTAGAAAAAATAAATGCCGCAATAAGGTAACTCCTTCGGATTGAATGGAAAGTTAATCAAGGGCAATTTCTTGATTTGCTCATGAAGCCACTGACAATTAATGCCGCGCCTTTCAAGCTGGCGCTTCATGTAATTTCATCCAAATGGTGGATTTTGGCGATACGTATTCGTCGCTTCTTTAAAGCATTAATGATTTCTTTGTAAAGCGGGTGAAAATAATGCGATCTGTGATTGCCGTAAAAATAAACTGCGCCGTATTTCTTTAATTTCACCGCGCTATTTTTGACCAGCTTTTTGAATTCCAGAGGAGTTACTTGGTCCGGATGCTTTTCGTACCACCCGTGTCTTATATGAGAAAACCAGATATTATATTGATCTGAAAATATTGCCCAGCTAACCCCAGCTTGCTTACAACGGTTCATGAATCGCTGAATCTTCGTGCCAGTATAAAGTTCATCCGGCGTTACTTGTCTGTCGGTATTCTTTTTCTTTCCTGAGCAATGTGTTATAAAAATTTTCTTTCTCATCTTTGCTCCTTTTTATTTACTAGTCGATAGAAAAATACGTTATTAAAAATTCAGGCGCTATTATAAATGCCGCCTTTTGGTTTTTTACCTCCGATGGTAGCAGTAATAAGTGGAACAATCCTCCGAAAAACAGGCAGAAGATAACAAGGGTGCGGTGGAACACGAAATAGTATCCATTTGTCCAGTAATCTACATCGGTCAAGAGCGGCAGCCAAGGAAAGAAAGTATCCCCGGGGATTGACTAGGGCAAACACCTGCGAAAACCCCATGGATTCAACCCTGCGAACCCCTTTTACCAACGATTCCGTCAATGTTTCCAGATATTCACACCGCCCGGTTTTCGTTCCTCAGCCGTGATGTTCTGAAACGCGGCAATTTCACTAGCAAGCAGGACCTGAAAAACAAAGTTTATCATTACATTAGCGATTATGACCGCTATCGAGCTCACCCGTTCAAATGGACTTATGCAGGTCAGCCACTGACGGTTGGAGACCCTATGCAAATTTAGGAAACGCTGTACTAGCACTAAATTATTTTTCATTTATTTTTAAACGACGCCATCGATATCCTGTTTTGCTCTTTGTAATAATCAACGCCCTACGGCAATCCGTTTTTAACATAGGAACGCTTTTATTTCTATCCTCCAAAAATTGGACGGGGCCTTTTTTGAGCATTGGATTGATATTCAAGATTTTTGTTTGTCCACTTCCTTTTTTTAGTCTTTGCAATGTTAAATGGCATACACAATCCACGCCTTCTTTCCCCATTTTAAGCAACGCTTCTAACTTTTTTCTATCTTCCCCCAAGCTGTGCTCGTTGATCAAACTGCTCCATTCATTAGCATATTTAATTTCGCATGCCCAAATCATGGGCTCATTGTGGCCTTCCTTAACATCACATATTTTTTCACTTTTTTTAATCACGATATCGGGAAAACAATATTTTCCACCTTTGCGATAAATCAACGGTTTACAATAAATCCTACAAAACCATTCACATTGTCCTTTTTCCATATAAGACGAATAATACGTTGGCGTTTGCGATAGCTTCCATCTTGCTAGAGCAGATTTTATCCTTCCGTAGAGTTCCGCATGGACATCCGCTTCGGTACTCCAGAAATAAGGTTTCTTTTTCCAATCTTGAACAAATTTTTTCACCACACTTTCAGCAATTTTAACCGTTTTTTTGCAATCTGATTTTGCTATTAAGTTTTTCATGGTTTTCTCCTAGCAATTCTCCATTGGTCTTTCGTACTTTGATTCCCAAGATATTTCAAACCGACTAAGTCAGAATACAACTCGGGGCGTCTTTGGTCAAAGTCCTTTTCTGTTTTGTATTTTCCAAAATCCAGGACAACCGGGACCATCCGGTTTTGTTCTCTTGACGACGCCAGACATTCTCCGCCGGGCGCGTATGCGAACGCCACCGGAATGCAATCATCAAAATGGCTGCAACCAACCACAAACGCACTATTTTCGGAAGCCCGCGCCCTGGCGATGGCGTTCCAAACGTTAAATTGTGCTTCGTTCCACATTCCGCTCCCAATGGGATTGAAAATAATTTCCGCGTCTTGAAGCGCGAGAATGCGAGAAACTTCGGGAAAATGAATTTCGTAGCAAATCGCAAAACCGAATTTTCCGAGAGGCGTCTCTATTACTTTTATGGAGTTACCGCGCTGACACCCGTGCTCGACTTCCCATTTCGTGAGAGAAGTTTTGCGATGTTCGCCGGCAATGTCCCCGGAAGGATCGATGATAATACCCGTTTCCATTCCATGCGATAAAACGCGGTCGTCATCCATTCCGCTGACAATCCACTTTTTATGCTTTCGGGCGAGCTCCCGGACCTTCTCAAGATTCCCGGATTGCAAATACCCTTCTGGGAACATTAGCATTTCGACTTCCTCCGAAGTAATATATTTCTCGATTTCGGATATAGTTCTTGTCTCGGGCTTTGCTATAACCATGCCAAGTTTGATTTGTCTCATAAAACTTATTCCTGCTCCTCATCATCGGATAAA
This sequence comes from Candidatus Omnitrophota bacterium, assembly GCA_023246985.1. Lineage (GTDB taxonomy): Bacteria > Omnitrophota > Omnitrophia > Omnitrophales > Aquincolibacteriaceae > Aquincolibacterium. The sequence continues at coordinate 4,105 of JAHFHJ010000022.1, forward strand.
TAGTCCATGAACTCTTCGCACGCTTTTGCTTCCAAAAACATCTGCCGGGCTTCGATGTCTCGCCTAAGCGACAGTAAAATATACCCCTGATTGCAACAAAGAGACGCATAATCTGGATCATGCATCAAACAGCTGTATGCAGCGTCAAGAAACTTTGGCAACCGATCCTTGGTTTCTCCGCATAGCTGAGCATATTCGTCCTCCCCGGCAGCGACTCGACAGGCGCGTCGCATTATAAACTCAGCCGCTTTTTCACAATACTTTAACGCCAGCTTCATTTTTCTCATGCGCCGATACGCAAGCGACAAGTCCAAATAACCCGAATAATCCTTGTCGATTTGTACGGAATTCTTGAATGCGGCTGCCGCTTTATCGTATTTACCGTCTTTCATACACTCCCACCCAAATTCAGTATAGAGCGACACACTGGTACCATCTTCCACCTCCTTGGCTGCATCATCAGCCGATTCTACCGTTGAGAAGCTGAGAGATTTTTCCACGCTTTTTAGTTCTAACTCTTCCATCGCAATTCGTCTCATTTGCTCCAGATATTTTTCAGGCATAATGCTTGTCATTTTACCGAGGGCTTGAAGGGCGATTTTCTTGTTGTGCCATGAATCGATGTGCTTGGGATCAGTTTCCAATATCCGGTCACAACAAGCGATCGCTTCTTCGTGCCTGTCAAGCTGATGCAGGACCCGGCCTTTATTGTTCCAAGCGGTAATGTATTTTGGTTCTATTTCGATCGCCTTTTCAAAGCACGCCAGCGCATTAATATATTCACCGCTTAAAAAGAGCGCGACTCCTTTATTATTCCAAGCATCAATAAAGGCGGGGTTTATTGTGATGGCGCGGTCATAGCAAGCGATCGCTTCTTGGTATTTTCTAAGACTTTCCAAAATATCACCCTTTGAATACCAAGTACTGGCCTCCTTTCCATCCTCTATCTCTATTGCCCGGTCATAACAGACAAGTGCTTCTTCGGGCTTGCCGAAATCACGCAGGGCGTTCCCTTTATTGAACCAAACTTTAGAAAATCGCGGTTGAAGTTCGATCGCCCGATCATAACAAGCAATAGCATCCTGATATCGATCCAATGCTTTCAAAGATATCCCTTTCAAATTCCATTCCTTTGCCTCTTTGACTGCTAAGTCAGTGTCCATAAACACTCCCTAAAATGAAAAAACCTCCGCCGGGTCATACGCGACCCAACGAAGGTTTTATTATTTAACGTCCCGGATTTAATCCTTTAACGCGGGACCCTGCCAAATTGTACGGACAGAATACTCTCTCAAAGCATCCAAATCAAGTTGATTCTTCTTCGGATTCGACGGGGGTGGCTTCGGCGTAGTCGCCGGCGGGATTCGGCAATAGGATCTCGCGAGGCCGGGCCCCATCCTGAGACCCGACCACGCCCGCCGCTTCCAGCTGATCCACGACGCGGGCCGCGCGCGAATACCCCAGTCTCAACCGTCTTTGTAAAAAAGAGGTCGAGGCCTGACGGGTCGTAAGAACAAGCCGCTTGGCTTCCTCAAAAATTTCATCTTTCTCGCCGGAACCGCCCGGCATGGCGCTATTCTGCGCGGATTGGATCTCGCCGTGGTATTCCGGTTTTCCCTGCTGCGCCGAGAAGTGCACGATCTTGTTGATCTCTTCATCCGCGATAAGCGGCGCTTGTCCGCGGATCATCGCGTCGCTGCCGGGCTGAATGAAGAGCATGTCCCCGCGGCCCAGAAGTTTTTCCGCTCCTTTATTGTCCAGGATCGTCCGGGAATCCACGACCGAGGCGACCTTGAACGCGACGCGGGCCGGAAAATTCGCCTTGATCACGCCGGTAATGACGTCGACGGAAGGACGCTGCGTCGCGAGGATCAAGTGAATGCCGACCGCGCGGGAAAGCTGCGCAAGGCGCGTGATGGCCGTTTCGACCTTATCCTGCGCCACGAGCATGAGATCCGCGAGTTCATCGATAATGACCACAATGTAAGGGATGGAGGCCGGAATGACATAGTCCGAATCGCCCGCGGTTTCGACCTGCCGGATACCTTCCTCGGAAAGCGGACGGGCGTTGAAGCCCTGGATATTTCGCACGCCCACCGTGGCAAAAAGCCGGTACCTTTTTTCCATTTCCATCACGACCCAGTTGAGCGTATTCGCGGCCTTTCGCACCTCCGTCACCACGGGCGAGAGCATATGCGGGATCTTGTTGTAAATCGCGAGCTCCACCATCTTGGGATCGATCATGACCAGCTTGAGTTGGGACGGCGCGCAGTGATAAAGAAATCCGGTGATGATGGAATTGATGCAGACGGTTTTGCCGCTCCCCGTGGTCCCGGCGATCAAAATGTGCGGCATGGCGGTCAGATCCGCGATCATGGGCCTGCCGCTGGTATCTTTTCCAAGGATCAGAGGGAGAGCCCATGCGTGAGAACGGAAATCGGGACTTTCGATCATCTCGCGCACCAGGATCGGCCTCGAAACCGAATTCGGCACTTCGATCCCGATCGTCTGTTTTCCCGGGATCGGAATGATCATCCGGATGCTCGTCGCTTTAAGCGCCATGGCAATATCATCTTCGTAGGCCGCGATCGAATTCGCGCGGACGCCGGGGGCCGGCAAAAGTTCATAAAGCGTGATCTTGGGCCCTTGCTCCACTTCTACGACCTTGACCTCGATCTCAAATTCGGCGAGCGTCGCCTCAATGGCCCTGGAATTCGCCGCCAGATCATCCCCCTCCAGTTTTTCGTCCTTCGGGCGCTTCAAAAGATCCGTGGGCGGAAATTGATAATTCGCGTCCGGCGACTTGGCCGTCGATCCGATCACGCCTTTGAAAGAAGCATCGCCGCCGGAGACGGTTTCCGGTTTGTCTTGGGCCGGAGTTTCGGTTTGAACGGACGCGGGCGGAGGCACCGGCTTTCCGGCGAGATCCCGCGGCTCTTCTCTGGTTTTTGGGGCCGCCCGAGCTTTATCCTCAGACATCCCTGCCGCAGGCTGGTAGGTCCTGATCTTAAGCGGAATATCCGGAATCCTGGGCGCCGGTCTTTCCCTTTCCCTCTCTTTTTCCTTCCGCTTCATTTCCAGAAATTGCTTTTCCGGTTCTTTTTTTAGAGCGGCGGCCGCGCTCCCGTTCTTTTTCGGCTCCCGTGAAAATCGTTCGGCTATAGTTTTGAAGAGCGCGCGGCATTTTTCAAGGATCGAGCAAAGCAAAGGATAGAGAAGAAAATCCGTGGCCAAAAGCAGCGAGAGCAGGAGCGCGGAACCCGCCAGGATGTAGCTTCCAAGCCGTCCGAAGTATCGCAGCAAATGGTTTCCGGCGACATAGCCGAACGCGCCGCCGTACACAAAACGCCGTCCGGGACCCACGGTGATCGTTACCAGTGTCGCGGTCGAAAGAAGCGCGATCGCGAGTCCGATAAATTTGAAAAGTTTCCTTTCCGGAACTTTCTGAAGAAAGAAACATTCCGCCCAAAGCAGGAAAACGAACGGGATCACGAAAGCGCTCACGCCAAAAACAAGAAAGAGCCCGAATGCCGCATACGCGCCAAAAACGCCGGCATAATTGGCGGCCGGAAAGGTGGGAACGGACGAATAGAAAGCCATGTCCTCGGCGTGATAAAAAAAGAGACTCGCAAAGGTGAAAAGTCCCAACAAAAGAAAAAAAACGCCCCAGATTTCGTTGATTCTTTCTTTTTTCATATTTTTTAGGGGATAGGGTTTAGGGGATAGACGATAGAAAGGCAAACAAAAAAATAAACCATTGGAAGTTTCTAAACCCTATACGCTACCCCCTACACCCTATAGTTTTAATGGCCGGTATGGCCAAAACCGCCGGCGCCCCGGCGCGTCCCATCGAGATTATCGACACCCTCGAGCTTCGCCTTGACTACCTCCGCGAGGACCATTTGGGCGATCCGCATACCGCGCGTCACGGTGAAAGCTTCCTTCCCGTGATTGATCAAAATGATTTGAATTTCGCCGCGATAATCGGAATCGATCGTGCCGGGAGTATTGAGAAGCGTGATGCCGTGCTTGATCGCAAGACCGCTCCGGGGACGAATCTGGGCTTCAAGCCTTTGAGGAAGGGAGATGATGATGCCGGTGGGAACCAACACGCGATCGCCCGGCTGGATCGTGACCGGATCCCGGCAGGCGGCCACAAGGTCGATGCCGCTCGCGCCTTCGGTCTGATATTGCGGGAGAGGCAAGCCTTCAAAGTGAGGCAAGGTCTTGATTTGAATACTAAGGTGTTCTTTCACTTCATT
>JAHFHJ010000022.1:8466-14505 GCA_023246985.1 Candidatus Omnitrophota bacterium
ATCTTATCGCCGACGCGAAGATAATCCCCGGCGCTCTTCACAAATCCCTCGGTGATTTCGGAAACATGACAAAGCCCGTCCTTGCCCGGCAAAATTTCGCAGAACGCGCCGAACGGCATAAGCTTTTGAACCGTGCTCTCGTAGATCTTGCCGACCTCGGCGTCTTCGGTCATGGTTTGAACGCGCGCGATCGCGGCCGCGGAGGCTTCCTGGTTCACCGCGGCGATAAAAACGCGGCCGTCGTCTTCGATATCGATCTTGGCGCCCGTCTCTTCGACGATCTTGCGGATGTTCTTGCCGCCGGGGCCAATGAGCATCCCGATCTTTTCGGGATCGATTCGGAGCGTCGTAATGCGCGGCGCGTACTCAGAAAGCTCCTTGGGCGTCTTGATGCAATCCGCGATCATGTCGAGGATTTTGAAACGCGCCTGTCGGGCCTGATCAAAAGCTTCTTTGAGCTGGGCTTCGGTGATGCCGTCGATCTTCATATCCATCTGAAGCGCGGTCAATCCCTCGCGGGTCCCGGCGGCTTTGAAATCCATATCGCCCAAATGGTCTTCGATCCCGGCGATGTCCGTCAAGACCTTCCAGCGGTTTCTGTCCGTGACAAGTCCGATCGCGATACCGGCGACCGGCGCCTTGATCGGCACCCCGGCGCCCATCAACGCGAGCGTTCCGCCGCAAACCGTGGCCATGGAACTTGAACCATTGGACTCCATGATCTCGGAAACAAGGCGGATGGTGTACGGAAAATCTTCCTGCGAAGGAAGCACGGGCTCAAGCGCGCGCGAGGCAAGCGCTCCGTGACCGATCTCACGGCGGCCCGTCCCGCGGTTTGGCCCGACCTCGCCGACGCTATAATGCGGAAAATTATAATGGAGCATGAAACGCCTGGAATATTCCTTTTCCAGGGCATCGATGGTCTGCTCGTCATCCCCGGTGCCAAGCGTCGTGACGCTCAAACTTTGGGTCTGCCCGCGCGTGAAAAGCGAAGAACCGTGGGTTCTCGGCAGAATATCGATCTCGCAGGTGATGGAACGGATATCCCGTTCCTTGCGTCCGTCCGGACGTTTTCCGGTGGAGAGTACGAAGTCGCGGATCTTTTCGTGCTCGAGCCGCGCGAACGCGATCTTCACGAGGGCCTCGTCAAAACCTTCGGCCTTCGCATCGCATTGGGCGAGGGCTTTTTCATACAAGCCGTTTAGGAACGCTTCCTGCGCTTCTTTGCCCGGTTGGGAGAATAATTTTTCAAATTCTTTCCCGATCGCGGCTTTGATTTTTTCTTCCATGCCCGCGGGAAACGGGATCGCCTTCACGGCTTTTTTGGCCTTGCCGGCTTTTTTCACGAGTTCCAGCTGAAGCTTCACGGCCTTTTTGACCGCTTCGTGCCCGACCTTAAGCGCTTCGAGCATTTGCTCTTCGGAAATTTCCTTTGCGCCCGCTTCGATCATCACGATCTTCTCGAGCGTCCCCGCGACCACGAGATCCAAAGCGCTTTGTTCCAGCTCCTGGTGCGTGGGATTCACGATGAATTGCCCCTCTACAAGTCCGACGCGCGCGGCGCCGAGCGCCGTCGCGTAAGGGATATCCGAAATCATGAGCGCCGCCGAGGCCGCGTTCATGGCGAAGACCTCGGTCATATTCTCGCCGTCAACGGACAGCACGGTCACCGAAACCTGGACTTCGTTCAGGTAATCTTCCGGAAAAAGCGGCCGAATGGGCCGGTCGATCAGACGGGAGGTCAGGATCTCCTTTTCGGAGGGGCGTCCTTCGCGCTTGAAAAAACCGCCGGGGATCTTCCCCGCGGCATAAGTGCGTTCGCGATAATCCACGGTCAGCGGAAAAAAATCACGGATTTCCTTCTTGTCGCTTCCGGCGACCACGGCCGCCAGGATCACCGTTCCGCCGCATTGCGCGAGGACGGCGCCATGGGCCTGTTGGGCCATACGGCCGGTTTCCAGGGACACATCGCGTCCCCCGATCTGAGCAGTGACTTTTTCGATCTTTGTCATGAGAGGTTGCGCCTTTCGATTGTGTGAGTGGGACTTCGCAAAATAAGGACGGTCCGAAACGAGGAAATTATTTCCTCAAATCAAGGCGAGTAAGGATCTGATGATATTTTTCAGGAGCCTCGCTCTGAAGATGCTTCAGAAGCTTTTTGCGGCGGCTGACCATCTTGATAAGTCCGTAACGCGAGTGGTGATCCTTGACATTTTTCTCAAAATGCCCGGAAAGACCATTGATCCGCCCGGTAAGAAGCGCGATCTGTACCTCATCGGACCCTGAATCGTTCTTGCTGATCTTGTATTTTGAAATAGTCTCTTTTTTCTTCGCCTTTTCCAATGCCATTTTCTTCTCTAACTCCTTGCGTTTTCGTCAGTTATATCGCTTTTCTCATCTCTGAGGTTGCGGGAGTATACCCCACCCCCCTTCATTTTGTCCAGATTTTATTGGCTCCGGGCACACAATCCCCTCACGGTCTTACCAATTCAAAAAAATTACTCCTTTGCATAATAACGCCTTGCGGCCTGAACATCCCGCCGGATTTGCGCCTTAAGAGCCTCCTCCGATCGGAATTTCTTCTCTGGACGAACGAACCGGTGAAGGGCGATCTCCATCATCTTCCCATAAACTTTTCCCTTAAAATCCAGCAGGTGAAGTTCGAGAACAGGGCGCGGAGTCTCAGCTTTCGGATAGGTCGGCCGTTTCCCGAAGTTCGCAACGCCTGAAAACCAAGGGGGACAGACTCCTTTTCGAAAAAAAGGTGCCTGTCCCCTTTTCGCTTTCGGCAAAAACCTCGCAGATGCCGCATAAACGCCAAGCGGCAGCAGGATCTCAGAATGGACTTCCAGATTCGCCGTTGGAAAACCGAGATGAAACCCATGACCTTTGCCATGGACCACTTTCCCGAACATGCTGAAGGGGCGGCCGAGACATTCCCCGGCTTTTTCGATTTTTCCTTTCATCAAAAGCTCGCGAATGCGAGAACTTGAAACCGGCCTTCCTCCGGCCATCACAGGATTCATTTTTCTGAAAAGGAATCCGTGGGCTTCGGCAAGCCGTTCCATCAAGTCGGTATCTCCTTCACGCCCGCGGCCGAAATGGGCATCATGGCCCATGCAGATCTCGCGGATGTGAAGCTTTTTCACGAGAATTTTTTCCACAAAATCCTGCGGCGTTATTTTTGCGAAGGCCGGCGTGAAAGATTGCAGAAAACAAAGCTCGATCCCGGCGCGCGCCAGATAAAAAAGTTTTTGCTCGACGCTTGTGAGCATGAGCGGCTTGCGCTCCGGATGAAGAATGCTGTGCGGATGCTGGGGAAATGTCAGGACTGCGGCCAGTCCGCCATGCCGCCGGGCCTGGTCCACGACATAGCGCAGAAGCTTTTGATGGCCGAGATGAAACCCGTCGAAATTCCCGAGCGCGAGGATGACCGGCCGGGACAAGCGGGCTTTATACTTTTGAAGGTCCGGAATAATTTGCATGGATGAATAAAGCGTTCAAAGGGATCACTTTTTCGCGAAGTTGGGCCGGCGTAAAATGCTTCAGTTCATCAATCGTAACGCTTTGCCCAAGCCGGAACTTTCCGCTTCGGAGACGGCGCAGGTGCGCCAAGGTCGCATAACAGCCCAAGGTTTCCCCGAGATCATGGACCAGCGTGCGGACATAGGTGCCTTTGGAAACATACGCGAAAAATTCCACGAATTTTCCGTCTTTTTTCTCGATGCGGAATTCATGCACGGTAACAAGCCGCCCGTCGCGCGGCACCGTTTTTCCCTGGCGCGCGAGCTTGTAAAGCCGCGTCCCCTCATGTTTGAGGGCCGAGACCATCGGCGGAACCTGGACAATGGCTCCCGTGAACTGCTCGGCGGCCTTGGCGCGGATCGCCTCGATCGTGATATGTTCCCAGGGCGCCTCCGCGGTCACTTTCCCGTGCCGGTCGTGCGAGTCGGTTTGAACGCCAAGTTCGAGGGCGCCGAAATATTCCTTATCGCACGCGCTAAGGGGCATGGAGCTTTTGGTCGCTTTCCCAAGCAGAAGCACCAGAAGTCCCGTCGCGAGCGGATCAAGCGTCCCCGCGTGTCCGACTTTTTTGATTCCGAAACGCCGGCGCACAAATGCGCACACGTCATGCGAGGTCCAGTTCTCGGGTTTGTCGACGAGCAGTACGCCGTCGATCAACCCCGCAGCAACAGCCGCCCTCGCTTGTAAAGGTGAGGAAGATCGCGGTCGTACTGCTTGAGAAAACTTTTCTTCTGGGGCCATAGCGACTCAGCTGTGGTACGGGATAAAATTCGAATCCATTACGTCGGTCTGTCCTTTTCTTCGATTTTGCGGATGACCTGGCCGATCTCGAAATCCTTGTCGAGCGAATCGTCCAATTCGAACCGAAGTTTCGGAGTATAACGCATCTGAAGAGCCGTTCCTACTTCATGCTGGAGAAATCCGGCGGCGCGTTCCAGGACTTTGAGGGTTTCTTCTTTTTTCTTTTTGTCTCCCATCACGCTTAGAAAAACGACCGCGGATTTAAGATCGGAGGTGATCTTGACATGCATCACGGTCACGAAACCCAATCGAGGGTCTTTGATCCGCTCCAGGATAAGACGGCTAAGTTCCATCTGAAGAAGCGATGCGACGCGTTCGGTCCGTTTTCCTTGCACAAAAACCTCGGATGAAAGAGGGCCGTCCCTGTTTTTATAACTTCGCGGCAAACTTGTCGATGCGATAAGATTCCAAAAGATCTCCTTCGCGAAGATCGTTAAAACCTTCGAGAGCCACCCCGCATTCATAACCTTCCGCCACTTCTTTCACGTCATCTTTGAACCGTTTGAGCGATGAAAGCCGCCCGTCAAAGATCACCACATTGTCGCGCACAAGACGGATATGATGCTGGCGCGTCAGGCGTCCCTTGAGCACGATCGCCCCGCCGATATTCCCGATCCTTGAGGATTTGAAGATCTGGCGGATCTTGATCTTGCCCTCCACCACTTCCTTAAGCTCCGGCTCCAGGATACCTTCCATGGCCTTGCGGATTTGCTCGACGGCATCGTAAATAATATTATAGTAATGGATATCGACGCCCTCTTTTTCGGCCAAAGCCGCCGCTTTCGGATCAGCCTTCACGTGAAAACCGATGATGATCGCATCAGAAGCCGCGGCAAGCATCACATCCGATTCGTTGATCCCGCCGACGATCCCGTGGATCACCTGGAGCTGGCATTTTTCGGAGCTGATCTTTTGAAGCGACTGCGTGAGCGCCTCGATGGAGCCCTGCACGTCGGCTTTGAGAATGATCTTAAGTTCCTTGAAATTCCCCGCCGAGAGTTTGGAGTAGAGACTTTCAAGCGACATGTGTTTCGGGGTTCCGCGCATTTGCCGTTCGCGGAGCTCAAGAATCTTCTGTTCGGTGATCTTCTTGGCGATCTTTTCATCAGCAACCGCATAAAGCGTTTCACCGGCTTCGGGAACGCCGTTGAGGCCGCTCAATTCCACGGCATAGGCCGGCCCGGCTTCGTGTACCGTTTTGCCGCGATCATTTTTCATCGCGCGAATGCGACCGGTATACTGCCCGGCCACCACAATATCGCCCTGCCGGAGCGTCCCCTTCTGAACAATCAGGCTCGCTACGGGACCGCTCCCCCTGGAAATATGGCTCTCGATCACAACGCCTACTGCCAAGCGGTCAGGATTGGCTTTCAGTTCCAGAACCTCCGCCTCCAGAAGCAGCATGTCCAGCAGCGTGTCGATCCCTTGACCGGTCTTCGCGGAAACCTTCACGCAGATCGTTTTGCCGCCCCACTCTTCCGGCACAAGCCCGATCTTCTGGAGCTCGCCCAGTACCTTTGCGGGATTAGCAACCGGAAGATCGATCTTGTTCATCGCCACCACAATCGGGCAGCCGGCTTCGCGCGCATGGTCGATCGCTTCGATGGTCTGGGGCATCACGCCGTCATCGGCCGCCACCACAAGCACGACGACATCGGTAACATTCGCGCCGCGGGCGCGCATCGCCGTGAACGCCTCATGGCCCGGCGTATC
>JAHFHJ010000103.1 GCA_023246985.1 Candidatus Omnitrophota bacterium
CGTGTGATGGACAAACACATCGGCGCCATTCTCCGGCGTGATGAACCCATACCCTTTTTGATTGTTAAACCACTTAACTTTACCGTTTGCCATTACAGTGAATCTCCTTCGTTATTTGATGGCCTGCTTCCCGCCTCAATACGGGGCGAAAAGCATGCTGAAACCGCCCGTACTATACTTGATTTCATTCGTCCCTGCATCTTATTTCTGATAACCCTTTTCTGATAAACCTATTTCCGGCAAACACACGGAGCAAGGCGCAGGGGGTAGGGCGATGCGCCCCGAGCGATTTTCAAAGTACTCGATACCCCCCAGACGCATGTACGGGTCAGATCTTTTCCCAGTGGAGGACTTCGCCGAGGGTGCGGGTCTTGCGTTTGAGAACCCGGCGAACGGCTCGCTCAAAGGCCTCGTCATCCACTTTCCGGCATTCGCGGACAACGGCCTCGGAGTTCTCCCCCGCACACAGCTCCAGATCCTTACGATCCCCGAGACCTTCCCGTAACGCGTCCCTGAATTTGACTTCCGGAATGCTCCCCACGGCTTCGGCGAAACGCTTTCGAATATGCTCGCGCTGACCCGGCCACGCGGCCTTGTCCGCAATGAGCGTCAGGATATAAGCGATCATGATGGAGAGGTTTTTGATCCGGATGTGGGGGTCGCTCAAGGTCTCGACGGCGAAGGTCGCCAGATGCTTGGGACTGAATGTTTGTTCGCCGGAAGTCAGCGCCTGGCATTTTTATACTGCCAAGGAGATGCCTTTCGGCCAATTCATCCATAGACATCATATATGGCCTCAGGGATCCCGCGAGCGCCCTTCGCAGCAGAGTATTTGATGACCGTTACGGTGAAAACTCTTTTTTTGTTAAACTTTCACGCTCTTTAAAATACGCGCCCTTGTTTCTGCCTCCGCTATATCCCGCTCGAGACGACGGCGTTCTTCTATGTCGCGCTGTTGCGCTTCTGCCGAAAGGAATTGTTGGTACGCTTGATTTGCCAATCTTAAATACTCCTTAAAGTGATTCGCAATCTGTGGCGCTAAACTTTCTTGAATGTCTATCCTAACTATATTTTTTTGGAATCCAAACGCCGAAGGTCCATGCCCATATATTTCGACATAGCCAGAAGGACTCCGAAATAGTTCTATCCATTTTCGCAGAGGCACTTGATCCAGCTCAAAAAGCATCGCTTTATCCCAATCAATATTAACGAGCTTTATTGGAACAAATTGTTGTGGTGTGCTGGCTGGCACAACTTCGCGTTTTTTGGCATCAAGACGCTGTTGTGCTATAAATGAATTTTTTCGTCCGATTAATTCTTGCTTAATTTCGTCAATCGTCGAAGGGCGAGCGTCGGGGGACTGTTGGATCATACACTCGACCAATGAATCTAAATACGCATAATCTGAGGCAATAGCCCCAATTTTCTGGTATCCGGTCCCATGGGGAACCACCGTTGTAAATATTTCATTCAACATGAGCCCAAGCGCATAGATGTCAGCCCTCAGATCCACCTTGCTTCCCTTGGCACGTTGTTCGGGCGCTGAATAAGCGAGATTTGCCAGCTTTGCAGTGGCCTGTGTTTCGACTGTCGTGGCAAGAAAATCTTCTTCAAAGTGCGCAATCCCAAAGTCAGCCACTACGAGCACATCCTGGCTGGGGTTATAAAGAATATTTTCCGGCTTAAGATCTCGATGCGTTACGCCAAGCAAATGAGCAGCTTCAACCCCGTCCATCATTTGACTAAAAAGCGTCAATGCCTGAACCGGCGCTAATTTCTTTTCTATTAAAGCTCGGAGGGTCGTAGGGAAAAATGGCATTACATAAAAGGGGGTTTTCGTGCCATCCCAGGCGATTAATCCTTCGTCAATGACTTGAATTATGTTTTTATGGAGTCCCCTGCGGCAAAAATCGACCTCGTTTTTAAATCTCTTTCGTTTTTCAGTCGCAGCGATTTTAGGGAAAAGACATTTTAGCGCCATGGCCACGCCGTTAGAATTCCGGACAGCGAATACACGGCCAGCCCCGCCCTCTCCAAGCACTTTTTCGACCGAATATTTCTCAAAAGCCGCTTCGAATTCTTCAGGGTTTTTCACCCGACGTCAACGCCTTCCTTGTTATTCATTTTTATCTTTGACCGTTTTACAGCTCACGAAAAGCAGAGAATATTTCCGGCCCGGTTTTCTCAGCGTTCATAAGCACTATTAATTTTTCAAGCTCGTTGGGGTTTTCGAGAATGTCCCACGCGAGATCGCGCAAGCCAAATACACCGAGCTTGAGATAATAATCTTCGAGGTTTTCGGTGGTGATGCCATGTTTTTTTTGAATATGTGAAAAATTCCGATTTCGCAATATAAACTTAAAACGTTTCGCTCTCGACTCTTTCTCTTTGTGCGAAGCCTTAAAATAGGCATCCAACGATAGATCCCCTCGCATCATTTTTTCAAGATTCATATTCTCTTTGTATCCCGAATTAAGACCAGTTCGATACCCAAGCATCTTGCTAGCAACCTTCGCCGCTATGGGCATAGAAAGATTAAGAAAAAGAAAAGCTAAAAATACTGTGAGAAGCCCCGTCTTCCAAGAAAACATAAAAAAACTCAAGCCAATCATAAAAAGAACAATGATAGAAATCACATTCGTAATTTGCGTTTGCAATCGACCGCGAAGGTGCAAATTTAAAATAAGAAGGAAGCAGGGAATTGTCATACCAAAAAGATACCCAACATAACTCATGACAAATTATCTCCTTTTAAAATTTGAAGCTTTACTTAGTCCCAATACCTATCAATTTTAACGAAGTTGAAATTGGGGCAACCCCAACTACCATTGATGTAAAAAAATTCAAAGTTGGGGGTAGAATTTTCTTTTCGATTGCTTCTATCCTTCCGAAAATCTCCCATTGGGATTGACGATAAACATATCAAATAGCACAGGGCGCAAAAGGGGCCGCTTCTTTTGCCGCATTCAACTTGCCCTCTGTGTTTTCACGAGACGCCGTCCAAAGATTCAGCGCCGGCATTTATTTCCACCCCAGGATGGCTTTTTTGTGACGCGGCATGATGAACCGGGAAGTTGTCACAATTGCATCAATTTCCGCCATGATCATCGGAGGAAGATCTCCCACAATATCAAGGACCTTTTCCATATAACGCCCTTTCAACGCTGCCCGAGGCATGGATTGAATGCTACGGCAGTTGATAACGGTTTCCAAAGAAAAAAGAGCGCAAGCTCCGGCCTTGATCCTGACATGTTCGCGAAATGAAGGATTTTGATCGTAGAAATCAACTTTGGACGTGGTAAGAAAAAGCAGGGTCTCAGGTTCCGAAGGATTCTGGTTCAGGACAATGAGATATTTCCGCTTGCTTGTGCCATCGGAGAAATGCATCTGCGTAAGGAGTACCGAACCGCGCTTGAGCAGACGCTCAAACAATTTATCGAGATCGGCAAGCGAGATGCGCATTCATGAAACAGGGGCTGAAAGGGCGAAGACCAGTTCCGTGTCTTCCCGGAAGGATTCCAGATATTCCAGCGCTTCAGGAGAGGCGTTGTTTTCTCCTTCGAAGAAAAGACGGTAATCAATCTGTTCGTTCTTGCCGGTTTTCTTCCACGACGCTTCGCGGTGCGTCAGATCAATCAGCCTGGCGCCAGAATACCCGCCATAGGCTTTGACGGTTTCCTGGAGCGCCTCCACCTCGGATTCAGACAAGACATCAAGATCGGGCTGTGTTTTCGCTTCGAACAACGGATGCCTTTTCTCCAGATCCACTTTTAAATATTCCTTCAGGAGTTCGAGATTTTCCTGGGGAATATCCAGACGGTAAGGAGAGACGGCCTCGTTCATGATATCCAGAGACAAGGACGGGACGGGACCGTAATCCAGGCGGAAATAAGTGTCGCCCAGGATCGGCCGTCCGTATTTTACAAGATGATATTTGTCCGCGAAATAAAGCAGTTTGGCCGCTTTCAGCTTGTCCAGACCTTTGGTGCGGGAAGCGAAAAAACAGAGGGCGGCCACCAGTTTTTCGACGTCAAATTTGAATCTTATGAGGGGTTTCGAAGATGCGTTCATATCAGACTGCCGTCATTATTTAATATTTCCCCGCAAGGTTCAAGCTGTTTTTATAACCGGAGGGCCGGGCATCAGACCTTTCGGGCCAGCACGGTACCGCGCTATTCCTCGACTTGGACCGCGAAGCCTCCCTCGATCAATTTTTGGTTCACATACTCGCCATTCACAAAAACATCCGCCAAATAGCGGTCGTACTTGTCGAATCGGACGGTTTTGACGAGGACCGGCGCTTTTTGTTTTGCATCGCTTTTCCTATCCCCTATACCCTCTACGCTACCCGCCATGTTCAACATCTTTTCCATGGCCTTTTTTGATTCCATGCCGTCCGCGGTCACGAGCTCGGGGGCGTCGATGCCTCTCAGTCTCAGCGTCTGCACACTCCGGACCCCGAAACCGAGATCAATGACGGCTTCTATCGTATCGCCATCAAGGACCCGGGTCACCCAAGCGCGATAGGTATACAGATCCTCCGAAGTCCGTTTCGAAAGTTTGATCCTGTCCGAGGGCGAAGACCCCGCTTCAGGGACCGCAAACATCACTTCGATGATAGCCCCTTCCTTGAAACGGAGGTCCCCGGACGTTTTGTAATAATTGGAAAACCCGAGATCGATCACCCCTTTGCCGGTCTCAGGGCCCGCGGTGGCTTTGACAAACTTATACGTCCCAAGCTTCCCCGGTTTGGCTGTAAGCTTTGTTTCTTTCTCCAGGACTTGCGTGTTATTTTTCGCGGCTTTGCGTTTTTTCACCTCTTCGCGAAGTTTTTGGACCGGCCACTTTTCTTTGGCCGCGAGCGCCTCGACTTCCTCTCTCTCCCGGGCGTCATTGAGCGCCAGGAGTGATTCATAATGCCCCCACGTCAATTCTTCGGATGTCCGAAGAATCGGGTACGCCCGCGCGAATTGAAGCATATAAGAAAGCTCCGTCCTGCTCATCCCGAGATCGCCTGAAAGGCGCTCAAGGACATTCTCGCCATAATCAGCGCGCTCCTTGTGCCGGAGGACATGGGCATCAATGAGCCTGCCGATCTCCCAAGCTTCGCGCACGCGTTCTTGTTCCACGGCTTTTTCAACACGGACACGGCTCCGGGCCCGGGCTTGGGAAATGGCGCGGCGTAAAGCCTCGTAGGTTTTAACTTCGGGGATAGCGGCGGCTTTTTCTTCTTCAAGGACCGCGGCCTGCGCGCCGGAGCTTTCTTGCGGGGGCGCGGCCCACAGGACCGCAGGGACCATAAGGACCAGCACCAGAAAATTTTTCACTGTTCTCACGGGTTACTTCCTTTCTCAGAACTTTTCCCGGTGAAGAACTTCTTCGAGGGTGCGGCGCTTGTGCTGGCGGGGTTCCCGGACCGCCCAGCCGATGGAAATGAGACTGATCAATTTAAAAACGGCGGGCACGCCCAAAAG
>JAHFHJ010000023.1 GCA_023246985.1 Candidatus Omnitrophota bacterium
CGTGAATTACACAGTGGACGGCACCGCAAAGACGAAGACGTTCACGGGTCTGGCGGAAGGGGCCAACACGCTCACGATCACGGAGACCGACCTTGCCGGTAATGCGACCGTGATCACCCGAACCGTAACGGTGGATACCGTCGTTCCGGCGGGCTCGATCAGCATCAATTCCGGAGCAGCCTATACTTCGTCATTGTCCGTGACGCTGAATCTGTCAGCGACGGATACCGGAAGCGGGATCGATAAAATGAGTTTTTCAACGGACAATCTCAACTGGCTCGCGGTCGAGGCCTACGCTGTTTCTCGGATCTTCACGCTTCCTTCCGGGCAGGGCACTAAGATGGTGTATGTGAAGTATTACGATAAAGCCGGTAACATAGCCACCTTTTCAAGTTCCATCCAGTTGATTTCTGAAGCCGTTATTCAATTCACGTCTTCTCCGGCGGTTTCAAATTTTGATTACCTGCTTACTTATACGGTGAATGGCTCGGCTCAATCGGAACATTGGCAGCTTTCCGCGGGCGTGAATCCGCTTTTAGTGCGAGTTCCCGGAGATCCTTCCACTTTCCTGCGGTTTGACGTCACGCTTAATCAACCTGACATGGGGGTCCCTAGCATGCCTTCCATTCCGGCGCTTTCGAAGGATCTTGTCAGCGTGACAGCTCAAAACGGACTCGTTGTGAAATATGACGGAAGCACGGTCGTCGCGATTGAAAACCCGAGCGTCTATCAGTTTTTTCTTCCGCAGTTTGATGCGACCGGCAATCTCACGGGCGGGGTGCTCCAGTTTACAAACGGCGATAAGCTTCTTTATCAGGATTCCAAGCCGGTTCTTAAAATAACGGCCACGGGCGAAAAAACAGTTTATAACGGCACGGGAAAGGTCAATTCCGTGATCGAATCGGACGGGACCAGGATCCGGTTCAGTTATCGGTCGGACGATCAGGGGAAAGTTCTTTCGGTTTTATCCAGGGATAGTTCCGCAACGAGTATCTATGAAGGAGGAGTTCCTTCCCGGATCCTCATGCAGGACGGCTCGGACATTCGGTATGAAGACGGGCTTTTGAGCAGTTATCGTGATGCGAGCGGCAATATTTTTCAGTATCAGATCACGGAATTAAATTCTTCCGGCGTCATCACCGGTTACAAATCCACTTTGTCCGCCGTAACCTTGGCGGGGACCACGTCTGCGATTCCATTTTCTCAAATTTCTGGAAATCTGTCCCTATATCCCACCGTTCAAAATACTTTAAATAACAAGATCTCAACCGAGATCGATTATGACGCGAATGGAAAAATGACGAGTTTCACTTCCGGGAAAGGCGAAGTTCTTACGCTTAACAGTCAGCTTCCGGAGTCCCTGAAGGATAGCACCGGCAATCTTAAATTATTTGAAAATATGCTCAATTCCGCAGGCGGACTCTCCTCGGTGGGATTAACGCAAAACAGCGTTCCCTCGCAGGTCTTCGACGCCAGCGGAAATCTCAGCACTCTGACTCTAAGCGATGGCACCGTGTTTCAGATAACGGACAATAAACTCGGGGTGATCACGCTTTCGGACGGAAGTGTTTTAACGAATTTGTGGTGGGATCCCGTGAGTCAGATCATGACGGATTATGCGCGGACCTATACGGACGGCACAAAGTCCATTTACGTAAAATCCCACATGGTTCGCAAAGAAGAATCCAACGGAAACGTCACGGCTTACATTTTCTTGAACGGGTTTGATCAACCGGATCTTGTGACGACCGCCGACGGCAGAACTTATCATTACATCACTTATCAAAACGCTCAAGGGCTTTGGGATCGGAAGACCGAACTCGTGAAGCTCGCGCTGTCGGACGGCAGCCGCGTTGAATTTGAGAATGGCAAGCCCGTTCGTTATGTCCGTAGCGAACAGGTCCAGCTCGATCCTTTCAGCGTTCCCGTGCTTTCGTCGGATCGTTCGTATGTCGCTTCGGTCGTTCTGCCGAACGCGGAACTGCGCTCCCTCACCATTGATTCGACCGGCTCGATCCTTTCCGGAGAAATCCTTTTTAACGACGGCACTCAATATTTCCTAAAAAACGGAGCTCTTGTAAAACAGATCACGGCGGACGGGAAGGTCGTGGAAGTGGAAAGCACGGTCCCTCTTCCTTTCGAGAAACCCGTGCCCATTGCTCCGGACCCGCTCACCACCGCCGAAACAAACTACCGGAACGGGTTGGTTGACGCCCAATTCAATTATTTCACGAATCAACTGGGGATCGACGCCGATACCGGAATGCCGGTGGATAATTATCTGAATGATACTCATCAGCAGTCGGATTACAGCCAGACGACGCTCGTGGGTTTTTGGGCGGAGATCTTAGCGGCTATCGCGAAGGGAGATTACGCGCCTTCCTCGATGAATCGGGCTCAGGCCTTCCAGAAACTGGAATCGCTTCTCGCCGAACTCCGGAAGGTTCAAGCCCAAGCCGGATGGAACGGCATGTTCTCATTTTTCAAGATCTCGAAACAGTTGCAGCCGGTTTACGATCTGACCGGAAAACAGACCGGAACAACTCTTGTTATTAATTACAGCCGGGAGTTTGACACTATCGGCATTGGCGATAATCTCAATCTCTCGGTGAGCCTTGCGAGCGTTCTCGGCGCCTTGTCGGGATTAACGCTTCAGGACCCGACTCTTAATTCCCAAAGGGACCTCATTGTTGCCCATATCAATTCAATTCTTTCTCTTCAGGATGTCGGGTATGCTCAATTTTACGATACCTCGGCAAACCGTTTTTATAGCGTTCGTAAATTTTACGCGAACGGGAACTCTTACTTTGATACCGTCGCGCATATGGATCGCGTTTTCAATGAGTTCTTGCCGGGTCTCGTGTGGCTCGCGGCCCGCAACCCGAGTTACAAACCCGCGCTGGATAATCTGGATATTACCATCCGGCCTTATACAACGCAGGACGGCACGCAAATCGAAAACGCGGTCCCTTTTGACGGCGGCGCTTTCCAGATGTTCTGGCCGCTCATGCACGTGGACGAAACGAAATATTCCGAGTTCAACGTCGCTCTCAGGAATTTTCTTTATACGCAGGCGGAATTCGTAAGTAAAAATGGGATTCCCGGCCTTCTTTCGGCAGGCGATGATCCGGGGAACGGTTATAACGGAAAGGTCGGATTACCGGCGGCTTCCGAGACCGATGACGCGCTTTCGACGAATATCGGCTCTCTTTACGGGACCGCAGGCGCATTTTTACTGGCGCCGCATTACACGCTTCAATTTTTGAAAAACATTGAAGCGAAGTTCCCGGGGATCCGAACGAGCATGGGGTTCGTTGATTCCGTGGCGCTCAAAAGCGGGCAGGCCGTATTTTCGAACCAAGCCTTTGGCGTGGATCAGGCGTCGTTCATCCTTTCGCTTCTCGGGACAAGTCAAAATTATTTCGCGCAGTATATCCGGCAAAACGGTTTATCTTCGAATTTTGACGCGCTTTACGAAGGCATGAGTTTCAATCTCGCGCCTGCCGCCGCCAAGAATCCCGCGCCTCCGACTTTCGGCCTATCAATCCCGACTCTCTACGGCGGAACGAATCCGAAGCCGGATGGCTTGACGAATGCTCTCACGAAACGCAGCTCCTTCATTTCCACGCTCACGGATCCCGAATTCGGAGAAGGTCATATCTATGATTATCTCGATCCGGACGGGAATTTCCATAATACCAAGATCGAATTTGGAAGCGGGAGCGATCTTAAAAATATGACTCTCGCGCAATACCTGCTGCTTCCGGGAAGGGGAAATATGTCCCGTTCTCTTTTTAGCGCGGTCAGTCTGGATTTATTGAATGAATCAACGACTCAAGGTGCTTTCTATACGCCCGCGTATGGGTACGCGAATAGTTCTCTTGTAACGGATTCCATCGGCGAGGTGCGTCACATCGATTTTGATTTCAAAAAAACCTCACTGCCAGTCGGACTTTATGCTCTCTACAACAGCCGTGACCTGTCGCAGTACGACTACATTTCGGTTCCGGTTCGCCTGGGCCCCAATGCGCCGGATGGAGTCAGCCTCAAGTTCGAACTTACGGGGATGGGCGAAGTTTTTGTGACGGGAAAACTTACGCGGGATTGGCAGTATTTCCAGATCCCGGTGGCCAAGCCCGCCGGTCTTTTGCAGAAGATCGCGGTCGTTATTCAATCGCCCAATGGAGGGGCTGTGAGCGGGGACGTATACCTGGGTCCCTTGAGCGCTTTTAAGGTGCGGACTTCGAACCAGGTGGATTGGCAAACCATGCTCGGGAAAAGCGATTCTGAGATCCGCTCTCTTCTCAAAAGCGCGGTATTACTCCATCCGGCGGGCGGAGGAACGGTGGAAGCGGACGAGGTTCTCGAGGATTTTACGCTCGACTCCGACGGTAAGCTTGTAGACGGAGTCTTGAAAAAAGCGGACGGAAGCATTCAATATTTCCGTGGCGGACAGCTTATGAAATGGGTGTTCCGGAATGGAAGAACCGTCCTTTTCGAAAAAGGTCTCGCGACGTTCATTCTCGATCTAGCGCATGGACAGCTTGAAGAAGGACGTTTCTATTACGACGAAACTTTCCGGGGTGAGATCCAATCTTTCGTGATGCAGGATAATGACAGCAAAAGAGTTTACGGGTCCGATGGAAAACTCCAGACCCTTGTTGAAAATGGACGGATCCTTAATTTTAATAACGGAAAGATCGATTCGATCGTGCTCCCGGAATCAACACTGACGCGGCTTGTTTTCGCCGATGATCAAAGCTTGCTTCAAGCCCACGTCAAAATGAATGACGGACGCGAGTTTGACATTGATCAGGGCGGAGAACAGACCATCGTGAGGTCGAACGGGACGAAGATCTATTACAAAGGGTCAAGGGTCGTCGGCGTTGAGACGCCCCAGAATGGGAAAACCACGTTCACTTATGCGTTAAATGCCAGCGGACAAATGGCGGGGGTTCGTACAACTTTTAATGAGACGGTGATCGACGCCTTCGGCAACTCAAGCATCGTGACGCGGACCCTGTCGCTCTTTGATTATCTTTTGCGGCCGGAGCGCAGTTTGGAGAAACAGGAAATCCTCAGGGAACAGCCCCGGCAGATCATTCCGATTGCCGGCATCGGAGGATTCAGCGTGGGTTATCTGCCGAGCGGGGAAATTACATGGGGACAGAAGAAGCTGGACCAGAACGGGGCGCCTTACGGCTGGTATCAATTCCGTTATAACAATTTAAGCGGACCCATCCTCGGGATGGTTGCCGGGAATTATTCGCAGCCGGTCAGTCTGAGCGGTTATGATTTTATTCAGCTGACGATCGAGCAGGATCCGAGCATGACCTGGAGCCAGGATTTTAATTTCGTGTTGAAGACCCCGACGCGTCAGACGCTCTACTCGTTCGAACTGGATAACGCTCCGAATCAATATCAATCTTTCGGATTTTCTTTGGCGGGAAAGTCCGGGAGCGAGGGAGAGATCACGCTCGAAGCGATCCGTGAAGCCGGAGGCGTCGGGAAAACCGGTTTGGTTTATATCAAGGATATTTCCTATCTCGCGATCAAAATGATCGATCATCCGCTCTGGGAAAACTATGTCACCATCAGTGCGCCTGAGCTCCAGGGACTGAAAGTCGAGGCGGATACCTTCGCAAGCGTTGGCGCCGAAATAGCGTCGCACGTTCCGCTTTCCTACAATAATCTTATTCCGCTTCTGGATATGCCGGCTTCGATCTCGTATTCCGATAAAGACGCCTCGCATCTCGGACAGCTTACGGGTTTCAGGCGTTTTGACGGCGCGGAAGTGACCGTCAGCGGCTCCAATGTCACGAAAGTGGTCCTTCCCGACGGAACGGTGAACGAGTATTCCGTTCAAGGGAATACGGCCCAGGGAACGATCCAGGATCCTTCGGGCGCCAACCCGGCGGTGGGGAGTCTTAATTATCACTATGGAGAGCTGAGAAAGATCACGCAGTCGGACGGCAAAGTCTATGAACTGAGTTATGAGTTCGACGCTCAAGGCGGTCAGATCACTCTTATTAAAGACGATCTCACCGGGGATGTCCGCAAGTTTAAGGACGGAAAACTCATTCAGTCCGCGTCGAGCGGCGGCGTTAGCACCACTTATGAATACCAGAACGGAGAACTAATCGGAGCGGAACTTTTTTATAAGAACCGCGTCCTTCAAAACGCGAATTATAAATTTGTGGGCGATGAAACGCAGGTGACGGATGAGGACGGCATCACGTGGTATTACGACGCCAGCGGGAACCTGACAAAGCATCTCACGAAAGGCGGTTACCTTTACGCCTATTCGGATTATTCCGCGACACCGCAAAGCGCGCCAAGCGGCGTTCAGGATTATAAGTGGACGAATGTTTTCAATGCGACGGACCTCCGAGCCGTGAGTTTGATCGGTTATGAGGCAAAAGACGGCATGCAGGTCAAAAAAGGGGATAACAACCTGGTGGAGATCGACTCTCCGACGGGGGACAAGGCCGTGAACGTCGTTTTGGATGACGACCGGAAGATCAAGAGCGGACAGATACAATTTGCGAACGGGCTGATCGTTGAGATCGAGAATTATCTTCCGGTCCGGGGCCGGTTGACAAGCGGTGCTCTTTTTTCGACGAATTTTCCGGCGGGAAGCACGCAGACCACGATCCTTCAGGATCCTGCGGGAGCTTATTCCGGCAGCATGTTCCAGATCAATGATACCTATTACAGCTATGACGCTTATGGTTTCTTGACGAAGATCAGTTCTCCCAACGGCGAATCCTATCAATTTACCTACCCGCGGGACGCTTCCGGGAATGCGACGGCCTATGACGTTCTCCATCACCAGCAGACCGCTTTTAACGGCGTTCCATTTCCTGACGAACTGACGGTTGATACGAGTACGAATCTTGTGCTGAGGAACTCTCATGGAATTATCGGCGAGCGGGACGGCAATCCGGGTTTTCTGATCAGCGCCTATGACGAATCCTTGAACCAGTGGAAAGTCCTTTCCGGCCAATTCTCTTCGGACGGGGACCGCATTCTTCTGCGGAATTTCCTGAAAGGCCTCAAGGCCGGGCAGTATGTCGCCATGGCGGTCAAGGACCCGAATTTTTCGCAGGCCGGAGAAGAAATATTGTCGCTCCTTGAAGGGATCGGCGCGGGTCAGGTGCGGGGCGCCAGCGCCGTGAATCAAACGTGGTATCTCTTCGGGAATGAATACCTGAGTAAAGGGCAAGGGTATGAAAAAACCGGAGGCAATTCTTTCTCAACCGCCACGGAAAACGTAACGCATGTCAGCCTCGCGGGGGTGAACAATCCCGTTTTTAACGGGATGAATATGATCTTGTCCGCGCCGAAAGCGGTAGCGGATGCTTATGCGGCGTTCCTGAAAGCCTATGAGCCCAATAAGCCAAGCGGCGATCTCGAAAAGATCACAGTCTATAACAAGCAGGATCGAATCGTTTATTCCGAAACTCTCGGGGGGATTCGCGTGTTTTATGATCAAGGGAAGCCGAGGGAAACGTATACGAGCGGAGGCGAGCTTCTTTACACGCACGAATACGGTTGTCCGAACGGAGGATGCCCGGACCCGAACGATCCTTATCTTGCGAAAGTGACGCTCGTCAAAGCCCGGTTTGATTTTGAAACGGAGTCCGCGAAATCACGCCAGCAGATCGAGCAGGTCAAATTCGACGCGCTGGAACAGCTCGCGGAGCAGGAAGCCGTTGCGCAAGCCAATATTAAGCAGGAGGTGGCGAACAGCATTGCCGCTCTTGATTCTCAGATCAGCCAATTACAGGCGCAGCGGTATCAAACCGTCAAACAATGTAAGCAGGGGTTTTGCGGGACGACTTGCGAGTCGAGAACATACGAAGTGCCGGGTGTGGCCGGCATGATCAGCGAAGCCCAGAATCAGAAAGTGGAGCTTCTTCAGAATATCCAGCCCGAGCAGATCGCGACCATTCCCACTTTGATCGCTCAGAAAAAACTGGAGATCGAGAATGCGATCGCGCAAAAGATGAATGATCTTGCGGCGCAGGAGCGATCCGTTTTTCACGATATCCTCCAACGGGAAACGGCCCCGGTCCTCGCCGATATTGACAGGCGCTTGCTGGGCCGGGACCCGTCGACCGAGGAAGTGGACGCCGAGATTGCGCGGTTCGGGACGACGCAGGCGATCGACCTCACCCGGACAATCACCGAGGTCAAGAATTCTACGGAATTCCAGAACCGGACGAACGACAAGGCAGTGATCATCAGCCAGATTCAGACGTTCCTTAGCTCATATGTCGCGGCGGCGAACAACACGACGGCACGGGCTCAGCTTGTTCAGTCACTGAAGCTTGATCCTTCAGAAGTTGTGGATCTCAATCAGGAGGAAGTCACCGCGATCATGAGCTGGCTTCAGAACCGGGATCTACACTTCGGACAGTCCGCATTCCTGTCGCTCAAAGAGATGCTGGCGTCGCGTGGGATCAATGTGCCGATGGTGGCGCTCGGTTACGAGACTGTGCTCGTGGACATCCTGACCGGCACGATCAACAAGTTCACCGAAGGGGACCTGATCATTTCGGTTTTCGCGTTTGACCGGGCGGCCAAAATTCACGGCGCGGACATCAAGGGCGTTACATATTCGCTGGCCGATCTTAAAGCGCTTTATCAGTCCGTCTGCGGTCTGTCGTCTGGGGGCTGTGGTCTAAGAGTGATCGCACATGTCGCCGGAGACCATTTTGTGGTGGTGACGGCCGTAACTTCCGATAGCGTGACATTCCTTGAGACCAATAAAGGACCGGCCGGGGGGCTGGTGACCGAAACGTTTACGCAATTTATGAAAATCTGGGATACGGGAAACGGAACGGGACATCTGGCGGTTTATAAGGATCAGGCGATCACGGCGAAGACGATTGACGATCAAACGGCGATGAAGATCCGAGGATCGCTTTTCGGAATTGATGACCTGATCTTCTGGTTTACCATCGCCTCTCTTGTTCTGACCGCGGCAAGTATCGTGGTGTCGTTTATCAGTCCGACCTTCGGAAGGATCCTGGGATACGCGGCCATGGTGGCAGGGATCGTGGCGATCGCGGCAAGCGTCGTGAATTTCGCGGTCCAGGGATTCCAGATGGCGCTCAGTTCTATCAATAGTGTCGGCTTGTTGCAGTCAATCCAGAACGGATTCACGGCGTTGGGGAGCGCGATCTGGGAGGGCGTGGCCCACGTCGGCCAATTTTTGAAAGAAGGGTTCACGTTTTTTTCGAAGGTCTTTACCGGAAATTTCAGCGCGTTGGGCGCCGGGATCACGAACATGGGCAAATTCGCGATGGACGGTATCAAGATCATGTTTGACCCGGCGGGGGCGCTTGTGAAGCAGAACCTGACCTTCGGGCAAATGGTCGGTCGGAACATGATCGCGGCGGCCATTAATATTCCGGTATCAAAAGGTCTTCAAGGGCTCGGGATCGACCCCGTGATGGCTCGGCTTGCCGGGGCGTTCGTTTCGGGCGGGATCGTCGGGCTTGGCGGAACTGCGTCACAATTCCTTCAATCGGGAATGCAGGCGTATTTATTGCAAGGCGTCTCCGAGATCGGACTCAAGCTGGATCTGCCGCCCCCCATCATCGCGGCCCTGTCAATCGCCGTCAACGCTTCCCTTACGGGTATTTTTAATCCGGATTTCAGTCTTAAAACAGCGCTTCCCAATATCTTCCCTCAATTCACCCAGCAACTCGCCCTCGGCGGCATCGACCTCCTCGGCCGCTCCCTCGGCCTCGACCCCCGCATTACAGCACTCATTGGACTGCCTGTTTCGGCTGCCATTGGCGGAATTACACACGATCTCTTGAGTCCGGGAGGAATGTCTTCCTTGTGGCAATCCATCCAGAATGCCGTCCTGAGCCGGGAAGTGGCGGGAGGCATAGTTTCGATAGGCGCCGGATTCCTAGTTGATAAGTTAGGATTGGACCATTCATTATTCACGGCACTTACTTCTCGTATTGTTGCTGGCGTTATGGAAGATTTTTTAACACAACGTACCCGGGTGAGTTTTGTCGATAGCATCATTACGTCGGTGGATAATTCGATCTACCATGCTTTGGACCCCAAAAATCTTCCGGCTCTTTTTATGGCTATTTCGGAAAAAGGTCTTGCGGCAGGATTCGATCAATATGCTACTTCGATATTAACACAGGATACTATCGAAGAATTCACGTCTGCCGGAATGACTTTCACGCAGATCATTACAGCAGGGATGCCTTTTGCGCATGATATTTTTCTTCAGGATGGTCCCGCCAAGGTGCTTCAGTCGGTCAAGAACGGGAAAACTGTGGAATTTATTTTCAGAACATTGGGAGACGGTCATCTTCAGATTCTTGGGATCCATGAAAAAAATCAAGATGTGGAAAGACTGACACAGTGGAATATAGACGAGCATGGGAATATCACGGGAGCTACCGTGGGGGAGCTGATGCCGGACGGGACGAAGCGACAAGACACGTTGAGCGCCAACGGAGATCTTCAAAAGATTGAATTCAAGGATTGGAACGATCAGACCTTTGCCACTTTGACTTACAATGCTCAGGGTACCATTGAGTTTAACAATTATAATTTGGGTATCGCAGGGCATCTTTCAGAGGACGGACAGTTTCAGTTTAATTTGACAGCGGCACCTGACCTGCAGGATTTCGATAATTTAATTTACGACTTCAATGTCTCCAATCTGGACGCACAAAAACAGGGGCAGTTTTTCACATTGTTTACAGGGAATGGTTTCTGGAATGAACATGGCCAAAAGGACGATGAGCCGCAGCTTTCCGTCGATTTCATCCATAATATTACAAGCGATCAGGCTCAAAACGGTGTGCCCGCCTTTGTATTGCTAGATGAGCACGGTAATATTGCTCACGATTCGAATGGAAATGTCCTGACCACAGCATCGCTTCCCGTGACGCTTTATTCAGAAACCGGATTGATCGGCAATGTCTTGAGATGGACCGCGGAAACGTGGTTTGGTTGCAATTTCATGAGGGACAAGATCGAATCGGATCTGAAGAACTATTTTGATTTGATCGATCTGAATATTCAAAAGTATGGACTCAATCCCAATATCCAAAATATTTACTTTGCCCATTCAGGAAATTTTCAACCTCTAATCAAGGCATTGGAGGATATGCCGAAAGAATACCGCTCCCGGCTCAAAACCGTGATTGCCTATGAAGCTCCGTATGTCGGGGACGGCATTATTAATGATCCTTATCTTGAGACACTTATCCGTGTGAGAGGAGTCACAAGCGGTCCTTCGGTACCATTTGAAGATTCCCGGCAATTTCAGATCGAGGATCAGAATGGGAATGTCAAACCGGTTCCGAATCAGTACAATATCGAGATTACTGGTGCGGCTCACAGCGATTTCGACTATCATCCGGAATATACCGACCCAGTTCAGCGCGAGATCAGCCGAAAGACGAATTTATTTATGAGGGAACTCACAATGAAAGCACAAGATATAACTAAGTTGAATGATTTTCTCAGCGTTATGCGTCCTGATGGTTCGATTAAAAAAGAAAATGGAAAATATATTATTGATATTTCAAAATTTAAGTCAGAGCTTGAAACGCCATGAAAAAAATATTTTCCTTTCGCATAATTAAAGTAATAAGTTCGATAGTAATTTTGGCTTTGTCGATGCCGCTTGATGCAAGAGCGGCAGGGAAGCGAAGCGACTATTCAGATCCAGAAGTTCAAGAAAGAATGAGGCAGCATCAAAAATCCGTAGCTGTGCTTGAAAAAAGAGTGGCGGTTGAAAGCGAAGCATATCATTTAGAAAAAATAGGACGGTATCAAGAGGCCGCTGAATTATTTAAAAAAGCTATTGAGATAACGGGCAATTCTGCCGCTGCGGGCCCCGCGCATTTATCTCTCGAACGAATTTATGAAAAAACGGGACAATATAAAGAGGCTTTGGAACAAACGGAATGGTTCTTGAAGGGGAATCAGAATGAGCAGGGTCGGGCAGAGACTTTAGCAGTTAGACAGCGTCTTCTTCAAAAAATCGAAGAGCAGAAAAATCAGCATGCCTCAAAAAAGACGATAGGAGATCCTGCTCAATCAAATTATGCCCGTCAGCGGCAATTTGTTGAATCTATGAAAACGCAGGGCGTGGCGACAACGTTTAGAGAAGTGACGCTTTTGGAACTTGATGGGAAATTTTCAGAAGCACACAAAGTTTACGAAAAGCTTCTGTTGCAAAGAGAAGCGATCGCGCAAGAAATGACTTTGGAAAACTGGGTCATGCTTTATCCGGCGATCCAGCGAACTTCAGAATTGACCGGTGATGAAAAACGCGAAAAGGAAGCACTTATTTGGATCAAAGCGAATATGCTCGACCCCCAAGGCCGGTTTCATCAATCCTTGTCCAAGCTTTTGCCTGATGTTGTTGACCATTTGAACCAGCGAATCAAAAAATATCAACTCTAAAAGAACGGTGCTTTGTAATTTTTCAAAACAAAGTGTTCGTTATAGAGCAAGATTGGCTATATAATCCAGATACACTCTTACAAAACGGAGGTTTTATGAAGAAAATTCTCTCGGTTCTTTTTGTGGTTTTATTTGCAACTGGCTGTGCTTCCGCGAGCTCTCTTCGCAATGATGTGCAGGACAACGGGAAGAATAGCTTGACGGTCGGGAAGGTCCAGCGGGACATTAAACTTGGGATGACGTCCGCGCAGGTGGCGGAGGTCCTCGGTTCGCCCAATGTCGTTACGACGGACGAGAACCGCTGCGAGGTGTGGGTCTACGATAAGGTCGCTTCCGAGGTGACCTCTTCCCAAAGCGGCGGGTCCTGGACGCTGATCCTGTTCGGTTCGAGCAAAGACTCTGCGGCAAGTTCCAGCACGCAGAGAACGCTGACAATCATCGTCAAATTCGACAAGGACGGCAAAGTTCGGGATTTTGCCTACAACAGTTCCAAATTCTGATCTGAGCCCTAACTGACATGACGCGTTTGACAAGCGGTCCGCAAATACTGGCTCTGGCAAGCGTTTGCCTTCTTTTGGCGGGCTGTCAGTCCATGCCCAACAATCTCCTGGTTTTGCCTGAGAATTATCTTTCCGCGCGCGAACAGCAGATGCGCAAATACGCCACAACGGACGAGAAAAAAGTAGTCCTGGGCGCGGCGGGGGCATTGCAGGACCTTGGTTTTACGATCGATAAGAGCGAAATGGACCTCGGAATGGTCGTTTCGTCCAAGAACCGCACGGCCGTAAGCGCCGGACAGGTGACGGCGGCGCTTACGGCGGATGTGGCGTGCGTGTTGTTCGGGTGCTACTCGAACCTCTATGGAAAGACAGACAAGGCGCAGAAGATCGAGGCCTCGGTGGTGATCAATTCCGCGCTGGCCAAGGACTCCACGGTGGTTCGGGTGAAATTTCAAACCGTGGTCTGGAACGTGCAGGGACAGGTTTCCCGGTTTGAAACGATCAAAGACTCCAAGCTTTATCAGGATTTTTTTGAAAGGGTTTCCAAAGCGATCTTCCTGGAGGAACAAAAGATATGAAGCTACGACGCGGTTTTTATTTTCCGGTCATTCTGATTCTGATGTGCGCATTCCTCGGCGAAGGCTGTGCCACGAATCAGCAGCAGATCATGGCGGCAGATCTAAGTCAGGTCGCGTTGCGCAGCATCCAGAGCCGGGCATTCGATACGACGGACAAAAAACTGATGCTCCGGAGCGTAATCAATACCATGCAGGACCTTGATTTCCTGATCCAGGACTCGAGCCTTGATCTTGGGACTGTGACCGGCCAGAAATATAGCGGGATGATAGTCGTGAAGATGTCCGTGATGGTGAAGGAACGGAACGCAAAGCAGCTTTTGGTGCGCGCCAATGTGGAGTATGGTATTAAAGCTGTGGAAGACCCTAAGACCTACCAGGACTTTTTTTCAGCTCTTGAAAAATCCGTATTTTTAACGGCCCAACAAGTGGATTAAAGTCCGAAAAAAATAGTGCCATCTGTTTTGCGCAAGCGGTTTTCAGCCAGTTGCAAGGCTGAGGCCGTTTTGTATTCCTCCCTTAAGAACCCTCCGCGCCAACGGAATCCTGAAATTCCCACGGATTCGCGCGTTCCCGCGTAGTTCCCCGAAAGGATTTCCGGAGAAAACGGTTCGCCAACCCCGCCTTTTCGAGAACAGTGGCCTTTGCACACCTTCCGCTGTAGGATATCCAGGAAATCCCGATGCATCAATAAACGGGATAGAAGGTTACTTCGCATGAATCCCTATAATTTTTCGCTTCTTTGTTTCGGATTTTGCGCAACCCTTTTAGC
>JAHFHJ010000104.1 GCA_023246985.1 Candidatus Omnitrophota bacterium
CGCGTACTTGCCAACCTCGGCTTGCGACTTTTCCGATAATCCGTTCTGTGCATCGAGCACCACGGAATTCCAAAACCGGTCCGAAAGCGACCATGGAACCTCGGCCGACAACTTTGTTTCCACAGCGGCTTCTTCGGCCTTCAGCTTTTTCGCGAAATCGAGTAATTGTTTGATGGCGTTGTCCGCAGTCGCGGCTGAACCGGCTCCTTGTTTCAGCTCTGCCGCTCGCTCGCGGACCTTGGCTTGCAACTCCGGCGATAATCCGTCCAGTGCCCTAAGCACTGCGGAATCCCAGACCTGGTCCGAGAACGACCCCCGGGCCTCGGTCGCAGCCGCAGGAACCGCCACCTTCACCTCCGTTTTGACTTGCGCGGGAGTGGCCGCTTGCCGCGAAGGTCCTTGGGACATATTTGTAGCAGCATGCTTCAACGCCGCAAAAGCAGCGACTATTTCATTTTCGTTTATCGCCTCAAGTCGTTCCAGGGTCATCGCGCCAAAAATCGGTTTCCATTGTTCATCTTGGACCGCCTTACGAGTCATCGTCTCCACATCGACCGTCTGAACTATCTGCTGCGCTGCCCAAGCGCTTTGTGCGGCGATCCCCATGAACATGTTGACGCCTGCGAAAATACCGAACCATTTCAAGAAATCTTTACCGTTCAAAGTATGAACCACAGCCGCTTTATCCTTGCGAGAAGCATACAGGGCGTTCACGGCAAGAAAAAGAATGAGGATCACCGCAATTCCGGCGAGAACCGGGAACGCGGGCGTCAGGGTCGCCATCGTCACGGTGCTTTGTATCAGCCATGCCGTCGAAAAACCATACTGAGAGATCAATCCCATAAGCGCAACGGCGGGGGTGACGATAAAGATAGTGATCGCGGCGGCATTATAAATACCGACCCGCTCCAAGACTTTCGTCAATGCTCGAACGGCTAAGCGTATCCGGCTGGTATCCCGATAAAGGGACTGCTCTTTTTCGGCAAGAGAAACCGCTCCTTTGGATTGCGCCAATAATTGCAGAAAGGTCGAACCGAAATAAAAAATGCCAAAAACCGCGGCAAGCGTCGCCAAGACCCCCGGGAGCGAAACACCCAATGCAATGGCCGCCCACGCGCCGACGCCGGCCATGACGCCCACATAAGAACCCGCCCGGACCGGCGCGTCACCATAAAGCGTTTTTGCGGCTTGATAGCTCCCTTCCTGGGTCTGAAAGAAGCGCCGCTGCAGCCAGTTACTCCCGAACCAAGCCGCAAGAATCAAAGCCGCAGGAACAAGCGCGAACAACACCCCGGCTCCCGCAAAGATCGAAAAAACGGAGAAAACGGCGCCGCTTAGGATCAGTGATTTAATGATCGCCGTCTTGTCGATGTTGATATATCTTCCAAAGAAAGGGAAAGAGAAATAATCCGGTTGTATCAAAAATGGTTTTTCCTTAACGGGCCTTCCTTTCGCCGCATAATGCGCTTTCATGGCCTTATTAAATCCAAAAATGGCCGCCGCAAAAACGACGGCCAATCCCCCCATGATCAGCGCGAAACAAGCCGCCAACCCCAGACTCACCCCAAGAATCCCAAGCGCTCCCGGGATCGCGATCGCGATCAACGCGACGCCAAGTCCTACCGTCGTGACATTGAAGAGTAGGTTCAACGCGGAAAAAATAACGTGATTCCCGAGGTCCACCCCCATCTGAACGAACGGCTTTTCACCTTCGGCCCACAGACCCTCGATGCTTTCTTTCAGCTTTGTTTGGGCAATATTTTCAGAAGAGATTCGTTTCAGCACAAGATTCCTGAAAAGCAACAACCCCAAGAAAACGGCCACGGCTAAAACAAGAATCCCGGAAATCGCAAATAGCGAAAGCATCGTTGTCCCGGCGACAAGCGAGGAACCGGACAGAAATACCGGAACGAATTTCGCGATCCCGACGCTGAGACTGCCTGCCGAAAATATGGGAACGACCCATTTAAAAATCACGCCGGCTGTCAGCGCGATATTGACCGCGGACGCGATCACAACACGAGCGATCTTTGCTTTTTCAACCGGTCCCGCGGACTTTGGCGCTTCCCTCTCCGGTGTTTCGAAACGAATAACACTTTTTCTTGCGGCGCTCGTGACGGCCATTTCCACCATTCGCAGGTGAAGTTTGAGCTCTCGGCTCATTTTCCCTTTATAATCCCCCACCCGAACCTGATCGACCGCCATCTCCATCCCCGAACCTCGGAACATTTCGGCCTTAATGTCTTCGGCCCTGGTAATGTAAGAAGAACGGGCTGCATTAACGCCGTCCAGAATGGCGCCGTCCACCTCGGTCCGCACCTGTTCCAGGATAAGATCCTGGATCCGAGCATCTGCGGCGACGCCCTCCGAAGAATCCATGAAACCCGTCCCCAAGCGCGCCTGCATCTCCTGCGGCATCCTTTGGACAAAGCCATCCGCAAACAAAAGCTTAAGCACTACGAGCACAAGATCTTGGGTGGCCCCGCGATTCGCGAAAACTGACGCATCCTTTATCGAGATCCCCTTACCCTTCAACAGTTCAAGGATTTCCTCCGGAGATTTGTCCTTCATTTGAGGGGTAAGGACCGTCCGGATCGTGTGGATCCAATCTTGGAACACACTCGATTGCATCATAGCGGCCGCCTCTTGCATGGCAGTATCGAGGAGAGCCTTTCTGCGGTCAGCCTCCCAAACAAGCTTATCGAACTGATTGATATTGTCATAAGCCGCGGTTTCAATCTCTTCTTGCTGAGCGGCTGCCTGCATTTTTTCGGCAAGAAGCGTGTCCAGGATCGCCACGATCTCCGATTCAAAACCGCTTAACCCGATCCTTTGTTCAAAATTACGGCGAGTTTCACCCAACCACCATTTTTCCGACCAGCCCTGCCCTTTCATTGGGGCAGCACGACGGGCTTCGGCTTCCTCCGCCAAATGATCCCGGGTCGGCGTCCAATCATCGATAGTCCCGTCTGGTTTCTCTTTCTTTCTTAATTTCGAGATCAAGGCAAGCAAGGGTTTCCGGTTCGCATCGCTCACCACCTGAGACAATCTCTCAAGATCCGAGATGGAATAATATTGTTTGACTCTCCCGTAGGTTCCTTCGCGGCCGACACGGCCGATCAGCTGGTCCATGATGATCTTCAGGGTGTGAATACGGGTCAGATGCAAAGTCAATCCCGTCGCCAGCCCCGTTTCAGGGTCGACCCATTGTTTCAGGACTTTGACATTGATACCCCGGGTCAACGTTGCATCGATCAAAAGAACATGCCCCGGTTTTCCCGCCCGCGCCAACATCTCCTTCCGCTCCCGCGCGGAAAGAGTGTCGCTATAGATCTCCACTACCATCCCTGGAGCTTTAGATTCTATTCGCGCCTTCAGATCCGTCGCGTCCTGCGAATCGACGTCAATCAGATGAATGCCGGAAGGATTTCCAACAACTTCGGCCGCCACACCTTCCATTTTTTTTAGATTATTGATATAAAGACGCGGTGGGTCGATCTCCTTGGTATATTGAAAGGGCCCTGGCACTTGTTCCTCTTCGAGTTCGCGCCCGCTGGCTAAAAACTTCTGCTTCAGGGCAGGCCCCCCGGTCGCCGTCATCAGAACGCCGCCCGCCATACAAGGCAGCCGGCTCATTTGCGGGACGCTCATTCGGCTCACGGTCTTTGTCTTCGGAAGACGCGGAAGACCTGCTTTTTCGCGTAACGGATTCTGTAGTTCCTGAAGATGGGTGCCGTACATCGCGCGTTCATCGCTTGCAAAAGGAACGACATCCTTCTTATTCCCGTTATCCCCGTTCGCGGTGATGTATTGATGGAAGGACCGCTTCCCCTGATACTCAGGCCCCATCACCTGGTCATGACGGATAAAGCATTCGTGCGCAATCAACTCGGCTTCGACCATGGCTTTCCAATGATCGAAGTTCACCCCTTTTTCCTTAATCCGGTTTCGTCGATATTCGCGTTTTGCCGCGATCGTCGCAAACCAGGTCAAAGTAACTTTGGCATTCTGGTCGTCGATAATGTAACGATTGGTCTTTCGCTCTTTCGACGGGGCCTCCGGATCTTTCCTCAAAGATCTTGCGAATGCCGCAGCGGCTTTCTCGGCCTTGAGAAGGGCTTCGCTATTTTCGGCATCGCCCCCTGAAATGACGGCCTGGCTGGGATCCGTCACTTCATATTGGTCCGCCTCATCTTCAACAAGTGCCACCATGTCCTTATTTGTCTTTTCGTTGGCAAAACGGCGGCCGTTGTCGCTTTGCAAATAAAACTGGAATTCTTCGACGCGGGCATAGACCACATCCGCATTTCTCATGATATAGTCGATCGGATCTTGATAGTATTTTCCTTCCGCTGCCTCCCTTCCGATATCTTCAGCGGTAATTTGGGCCATGGTTCCTTTTGCGCGATCCCAAATCAGGGCGTGCTTACCTTCAACATCGCTTACGATAAATGCGGCGCGGTATGGTTTTTGGGGGTCGGCTTGCGTGAAATATTTCTGGCTTTCTCTTGCGCCATCTTCGGCATTCTTATCACTATTGGTCGCAATAAACACCTTGCGGCCCGCTTGAGCTTTGAGCCAGAGATAGGTCGTAAGAATTCCGATGATGGTTTTTCCGGCGCCTGTTGCGGCCAGATCTAAAATATCTTTTTTTTCGGTCCCGGGCCGGAGATTCCCTTCAAGCGTTTTAATATTACTTAAAGCAGCTTCCAGTTGTCCTTGAGCGATCCGAAAACCCTCTTCCTTCTCAACAGCATCGAAGATGTTTCGCAGTACCGGATTTTCCGTCAAAAGAGCATCACCGTCCTCAACGTCCTGAGCATGATTTTTAACATCAACCGTCTTGACGGATTCGATAGTGACAGGAGCCGCGGGCTTAGCGGCAGCTTGGCGTTCCATCATCCTTCGCTGGCGGTAAGCTTCTCGATCCGTATCCGTCCCCAAAGTCATGGTGTAAGTGTTGACCGGAATACTCGCGGCAATCAGACGCGGCACGCGTTCCCGGATCATATCCGGCGAATTGCGGTTAAGAAGCCGGAGGATCATTCCTGTGTCTTTAATGACCTTCGACGCTCCGGTCTCTTCAAGAGCTGCCATCTTTTCCGAAAAATTCCGGTTCAACAGGATGCGTTTAAAAGCTTGCTCCGGCGCGGTCAAAACGGCCTGAGGATCAAGTAGTTTCGTCTCATTCACCTCAGCGGGGATCGCAAACTTCGATTTATAGCTATTGAGATTTAACTTAAGACGCTTCTGATCCGCTTTGTCTCGTTCCTGCTGGACCGCTTTTTCGATCTCCTCACCGACCTTCGCACTTGGCGAAAGTGTTCCCATCTTTGCGATAATTCCGCCGCCGATTTCCGTCCGGACCCCGGCAAGGGCAAGAGAAACGCCCGACGGAAGAAATTCTTTGGACATCACGCCAAAAGTGTATTTATTGCCGTCCGGAAAACCGATCGTTGTTTTGC
>JAHFHJ010000105.1 GCA_023246985.1 Candidatus Omnitrophota bacterium
TCCATCGCCAATTCCCGCTCTTTTTCATGGGTCTCTTTGCGAATGTGCGTCATTCGTTTTCCCAAGGGAGCCAGTACCAGACGGTCCAAAAAAACAAGACAAAGAAAGCCGATCGCGATCGCAAGCCCCACCCGCTCCTTCCGGCCCAGTTGTCGCTGGACTATCATGACGGCCTCCGCAGTTCTTCATACAAAGAGACGATCTCAAAATCAAAATAGGGCTGCCCCTCTTCGGTCTGCGTCGAAGAGTGGGTGTTTTTAACGTTTTTAAGACTCGGAGATTTCTCTAACGCGCTCACATATTGAACCACGGCGTCCATCCCGGGCGCTTTTCCCTGGAGGACCACGCCTTTCTTCCGTTCGATCCGGATCGCCGTCAAATAGACCTCCCGCGGCGTCAACCGGTAGAGTTCGTTCAAGAGCAACAAGGGTTCGCCGTCAGGATCTAACCATGCTCGAATGAAATAAAGTAATCGCCGCATCTTTTCTACGGCATCCGCATCCTTTTTGATATGCGTGATTTGCTGCTTGATTTCGGCCAAG
Source organism: Candidatus Omnitrophota bacterium (assembly GCA_023246985.1). Classification (GTDB taxonomy): domain Bacteria; phylum Omnitrophota; class Omnitrophia; order Omnitrophales; family Aquincolibacteriaceae; genus Aquincolibacterium. The sequence continues at coordinate 543 of JAHFHJ010000105.1, forward strand.
TATCTCTTTTGATTGTAATTCGACAACAAGACCAGCAGAAACAATACGACAACGATCGCGCTTGATAAAACCCCGATCGCCGTTAAATGCCGCGTGCGGCCGTCAAGGAGTTTCTGGATACGCATCTCATTCGAGACAATATTGAAACACAACCTTTCTCCTTTAAGTCCGACCCCCCAAAGCGGGGTAATGGAAACCGGATGGTGAGCCGCCATAGCAAGATACGCCAGGATTTTTTCCTCGCAGAAAGATGCCGCGGGGTCGTGTATTTCACAGGGAATATTCAATCGATCCATAAGCGTCTTCGCAAGATCCGGCATCTGCTTGGCCGCGCCGCTTAAAAGTATTTTTACCGGTTGGTCCCCGCTGAATTCTTCGCGGTAAAGCTCCAGAGCCCTCTTGAGCTCATCGGTAAAAGCGGGCACGCTTTGCATTCCCCCATCCAGGAGATGATTCGCTCCCGTAAGAATGTTTTTGCTGAAGACCAGGGCATTCTCGCGCAAAACCAGAAAGTCCGCGTAATTCGAATCGATATCAACGACTGCCACTGCCGCGGCAGGCAAGTTGCCGCCGGCCAAGAGCCCTTGCGCAACGCCCTCCGAACTCAAGGCGATCCACCGCGGGCAAATTCCGATTTTTTGCAATAGCGCCGTCCGCTCCACAACAAGGCTCCGGCGCGCGATCACCAGCATCACCCTGGCATAACCGTCTTTCTTTGTTTTCAGGAGCGTGAAATCATAATAAATCTCTTCTTTGGAATAGGGAGTCTGTCGGCTCACCTGAAGGTTGACCATCGTCCGTATCTCAGCCGGATCCGTCGAAGGAAATTCCAGGATCCGCGTCGTCACCAGGTGCCGCGGAATACAGACGGAGACCGATTGTTTAGACAATTTGAGTTCTTGAAAGACCCGCGCAATTTCATCCGCGATCGCCCCTTGAATCGCCGCGAGTTTCTTGAAATAGATCTTACGAATTCTGGCGGACGACCCTCTCCCCGCCACTTCCAGGATCTTTAACCAATCGTTACCGATCTCGATAACAACCGCGGGCTGTTCCCTAAGACCACGCCACCCCGGATGAAGATCGCGCAACCCGTGCTTCAAGGCATGCATCCCAACGCTCATGCTTCGCTCCATGCCATTATTTTCTTGTTACGTCCAAAAATAAAAGAAACATCCAGGAAATCCTTACTCCCGGCTTGGTGAACGCGTGCCACCCCGCTAAAAAAGCTCGACCCCGTACTCAGCCATCCCCCCAAGATTAATCCTTTGAGCTTTTCTTTATCTTTGGCCGATATCCCGCCGCCTTTTTGAAGAATCTCCGGTATCGCTTCCACGGCGGCGAAGACCCGGTCATCCGCCGTTCCTTCCCCGCCGTCCGGCCCGGCCCGAAACCTCAGGATCTGGTCCGTCAGCATGGCACTGCATCCCAGGCTTTGTAAAACAAGACTATCGGCCGTGTTCACATTAATCTGACCTTCGCCGTAAACAGTCAGCCGCGAACGGACCCTCTCAAAAATATCTCCGGTCACCCAATGCACCAGCTTGAGCTCATCGATTATCTCAAATTTCGAATGCTTGCACGAGTAAGGCGGATTGAGGGACTGATAATAATCGTTGTCGCTTCCGTTTTGACGCGGATTTTTATTCGGATCACGCCAATCCAGAATAGCGCCCGTAACGCGATCGGCCTCTTTCGGAGAAAGATAGGCCGCCAGCTGAAAAAGACGGCTTAAAACTTCCCGCGGCGCTTTATTGATATTTATTTTGCGTTCCTCATCCGCTAAACCAAAGGCCTCGGGGAAGCGGAGGGCGTCCTCCGCGGAGGGCATGATGCTAAAAACTCCTTGCCCCAGCACCGACTCCTTGAATTCATTCTCATTTCGGCGCCATGCTTCGGGCCGCATGCCATCGCCCGGCGCGGCATCACGGGCTGCTTTGTTCATAGTCTGAAAAATTGCCGCGCGGGCAATATACGGCAAAAGAGCATTATTTTTTAAACGCTGCGCGATTGCGATCTGCGGCGCGATATAGGCGCCCATAGCAACCGCAAGGGCCGCTAAAACGAACAAGAGCCAAAGCGCGATGATAAGAATGCTGCCTTGGGGAGCCTCTTCGGGATGATTCCGGGGTTTTAGCATTTAATTCCCCGCGGAGATCCACACGGTTCGCTTCATCGGCAACCCTGTCGGATGTCCCTGCGGCAAGAGCTCGAACATGACCCCTTGCGGCATTCCGGCTCCCTTCGGCGTTGCGGCCTGCCATATCATTTTACCGGTCACGGGATCGAGACAATAATACCTAAACTTCACCGTAACCTCCCGGGCAAGCAGGACCGTGGTATATTTCCCTGTTGCGAGTGCCGCCAGCACGCCGAACGGAAGGAGCTCTTGCCGGAAGAAATTGTTTTTGTCATCCGCGAAATAAGACACTTTCCCCGGGAAACGTCCGGGCCCGACCAGACCGGCAAAAGAAATTTTCTTCTCATTGCCTTGAAACGGAATCAACGAAAACAGGAACGTATTCCGAATGTCCTTTTCGATCTTCTCCTCGATCAACAGCAGGGTGAGCAGGTCGGTTTCAAGAGATTTTGCCCTCTCATAGACTTTAAGGCCTGAGGAAAAAGCGGCGGTCAACACCAACCCGATCATCGCCATGAGAAGAGAGCTGATCAAAAGCTCGACCAGCGTGAACCCTTTGGGAGGAGATTGTGGATGGGAGCAGGGCTTCAAGATGTCCCGTTTCGCTGCCACCGCCCTTTCGTCACGCCTCTCTCCGCGCCCCATCCAGGAGCCTCTACCGGATTTTCCGTACATACGTCACCAGGCTCAATTCGCGAAAAGGCTTGTGAATTCTGTCACTCACGGTGAGATTCAACTGCGCGAGATCCCCCGCCCCTGCATTTGATATTTGAAGATTCCACGAAAAATCCGGATTCTCGGGAAAGATCCCCTGGGTGATCCCGGGCGAAATTTCTGTTCCCGCCGACTGCAGCTGCTCCATCTGTGCCATTTTTCCCTTAAGTAAAGGCACGAGCGTCAAATAAGACTGGCTTACGGTTACCGAATTCAACAAGAGCGTATAGGCCCGAAAAACACCGGCCAGACAAACAGCCGTGATCATTGTCGCGATCAAAACCTCTATGAGAGTGAAACCCGCTCGCGACGACTGTAACGCTCTTTCGCTCTGCGGCTCGATCTTTTTACTCCCAATTCTTAATATCATCCTCGGTCCCTTCGGCCCCGTCCTTTCCGAGGGAATAAAGATCATAAGCCGAAATATTGTGTTCTCCCGGAAGGCGATACTGATACGGTTTTCCCCAAGGATCAAGGGGGGAGCGTTCCAGGTACGGACCTTTCCATTTCGGAGGCGACGGACTTGCCGAAGGCTTGACCAATAAAGCGTCAAGCCCCTGCTCTGTGGTCGGGAAAACCACATTGTCCAATTCATACATCTTAAGCGCCATGCTAATGTTCGAACGGATATCGGCCTCGGCAATAGCAACCTTGGCCTCATCCGCCCGACCGCTGAGTCTTGGGATCACCATCGCGGCCAATGAGGCGATGATAATCACGACGATCATGATCTCAATCATCGTGAACCCCTTATCTGAAGACGACTGATAACCTGAAACACGCGAAGAAAAAAATCCCGTTCTCCGGTCATTATTTCCCATGATTTTCTTTTTCATATCACTTGATCCCCAACCCGATATTAAACACCGGAAGAAGCATGGCAAACATGATAAACCCTATCATGCCGCCGATGATTAAGATCAATAACGGTTCAAGAAGCGACATAATGACCTTAAGCCCCTGTTCGACTTCCTGCTCATAAGCATAGGAAATCTCTTGCAAGGACTGATCCAGTTTTCCGCCTTCTTCCCCCACCATGATCATATTAACGGCAAAAAGCGGAAAAACTCCTGTCTCCTGAAGACTGCTCGACAGACGGCTTCCCTGATTCAGGACTTGTTCTCGAGCCCTGCGTAATCGGACTTTCAAGGCCTCATTGCCAAGGGCTTCCGTCGCGATCTCCAATCCATCGCAGACAGGGATTCCGCTTTTGACCAAGAGATACAGGGTCCTGGAAAAGCACCCGACTTCTACGCTGAGGATAAATTTCTTCAGGAACGGGAGACGCAACGCCCATTCGTCCAGCAAAACCTTGTTCCCGGCCGACTGCCGCCAGCGGCGGAATAAATAGCCGGCAAAAAGCCCGAACGCTCCGAGTAACAGCCAGTATCGTGAAAAAAAACGGCTCAAGCGCATCACAACAATTGTTTGGAACGGCAGTTGTCCGCGCATATTCTCGAATAAAACAAGAAGTTTCGGAAGAAAGCACGTTAACATAATAACCATCGTCGAGAACCCCGCAAAAAACAGAAAAACCGGGTAGATCAGGGCGGCGCCGATCTTTTGCCGTATTTCCATCTCCTTTCGTCGATACACGGCCAATTGTTCCAATGCCGGCGCGAGCACGCCGCCTTTCTCCCCCACTTGAATTAAGTGAATATAAAGGTGGTTAAAGATGTAAGGATATTGGCCCAGGGCCTGGGAAAGCATCTTCCCTTCGCCTATCTGGGAATGGATCTGGCGGCTGACCCATTGCAAAGCGGGCGTTTCCGCCTGTTGGCAAAGCAAAGACAAGGCCTTTAAGATCGGGACATTGGCTTTGACCAAACTGGCTAATTGCAGCGTGAAGCTATCCAGTTCTTTACGGCTAAAACGCATTTTTCCGGGAGAGAAAATCCCGGATCGAGGCATCTGGGGTTCCGTATGCGGCCCCCCGTCCGCCGCGCGCCGTATTTCCTCCACGTGGATCGGCGCCAGGCCAAGGGCCGTGATCTGATCCACGGCCTCATGCTCGGAATGGGCGAAAACTTCTCCGGCAACGATCTCGCCAGGACC
>JAHFHJ010000024.1 GCA_023246985.1 Candidatus Omnitrophota bacterium
GCTCGTAGTGGATGATCCCGCCGCGACTTCGGGGACCGTGAGTATTTCGACTGCCGGTTTAAGTTTCACTCCGGTCATTACCGCGACCACGGTGAACGCGTTGACGGATTTAAATGGCGCCACGATCTCCGAGATGGAGCCGGCTGGTGTGAGTACGGTGACGAGTTTCAATCAGACCGGGACCGGGGCCGCAGATTTTGCTTATAATCTTGCGAATGGGACGGGGAATAACCGCTGGGCCGGGAGCCTGATCGCATTTACGAGTAACTTCAATTTAACGGCGCAGAATCTCGTACTCTCGGTCTCTGACGCCGGGTCCGCGTATTACAAACTTGAGCTCATTGACGCTCAGGGCGATAAAGTCACGCTTCGCGTGAATGTGGACGGCAGGATCGAAGTCACAAACGCTTTAGCGCAATCGGCGGGAGTGACAGCTTTTGACGCGGATCAGATCCAGTTTATTGCGATTGTGGTGGATAGTCCTTTCGCCACGACCGGGACTGTCACGATCTCAACTTTAGGGCTGGCGTACACTCCTGTGATCGTAACTACCACTACGAATCCACTCACGAACTTAAATAGCGCTGTGATCTCCGAGATGGAGCCTGCGACGGCGAATACCGTGACAAGTTTCACACAGACGAGCGCCACGGCCGCAAACTTTGCCTATAACCTCACGAACGGCACCGGAAACAACCGCTGGGCCGGGAGTCTGATCTCCTTTGTGAGCAATTTTAATTTAACCGCGCAGAACCTCGTACTCTCGGTCTCTGACGCCGGGTCCGCGTATTACAAGCTCGAACTGATCGACGCCCAGGGCGATAAAGTGACGTTACGCGTGAACGTGGACGGGCGCATTGAAGTGACGAACGCTTTAGTACAGTCGGCGGGAGTTGCCGCGTTCAATGCCGACCAAATCAAATATGTAGCCATGGTGGTGAATGATCCGAATGCGACGACGGGGACTGTCACGATAGCGACCGTGGGGCTTGCGTACGCTCCGGTGCTGACGAACGATCCAACATCGACCGCGACAAGCATAAGCCATTTAACCGGGATCCAGCAGGTCGTAAGTTTTGCATCGGCTGACCCGGACCCTATTGCGAGCGCGATCTTGACCCAGAGTTCTCCGACGCAATTCAGCGTTCTCTATGACCTAACGAACGCGAACAGTTATGCCGGGACGATCACGACCTTTGATGATTATGGAACGACGAATGTCGAGTACCGGGACCTGAGCGCACTGACGGACTTGGTGATCGGGTTGAAGCTTTCCAGCGGTTCGGGAAGCGTGGTTCTGGAAGTCCAGGACGCGACCGGAGCAAAAGCAAAAGTGATTCTCTCCGGAGTCGGGACGACCGAAAAATTCTACAAGATTTCAATGAGCCTTTTGACGGGGATCAACAAGGCGCAGATCGCAAGCATCAATGTTGTTTTGGTAAGTAAGAATTTAACCGCGAAAACAGGGACGCTCTCAGTCCGGTTCGGCGACCATCCGTACACGCCGGATATTGTGAACGATCCGACGCTTACGGCCGCGAACATCAGCCATTTGACCGGGATCAATCAAGCTGTGAGCTTCGCGTCTATCACTCCTTTGGCAACGGCGGCTCTGACCCAGATTTCTCCGACTCAATTCAGCCTGACCTATGATGTTCGTCTCGCGAATAGCTATGCAGGAAGCATCACGGCCTTTGATGATTATGGAACGACCGGTGTGGAGTTTCAGGACCTGAGCGCGCTGACCGATCTTGTGCTCGGGCTGCGTCTTACGAGCGGGAGCGGAAGCATGGTGCTGGAGCTTCAGGATTCCACCGGCAAAAAGGGCAGCGTGATTTTAAGCGGGATCAACACCACAGAGAAATTCTATCGTGTCTCTCTAAGTACCTTTAACGGGATCGATCTGGCGCATATCGCGAGCATCAACCTGGTCGTGATCAATAAGCGGGTTTCTGACAAAACCAGCACTCTGGAAGTCCGGCTGGGAGATCACCCTTATGTTCCGGTGCTTTCGAACGATCCGATGTCAACGGCGGCCAACATCAGCCATTTGACCGGGATCCAGCAGGTCGTGAGTTTTGCGTCCACTGGACCGGCGCCGGAAGCCACGGCCCTCCTGACCCAAAGCTCTTCGACGCAGTTCGGTATTCTCTATGATCTGACGAATGCGAACAGTTATGCCGGCTCGATCACGACTTTTGACGATTATGGAACCGCGGGTGTGGAATACCGCGACCTGAGCTTTTTGACCAACCTGGTCTTGGGGCTGAAACTTTCAAACGGTTCAGGAAGCGTGTTGCTTGAAGTCCAGGATGCGGATGGAGCCAAATCGAAAGTGATCCTTTCCGGGGTCGGGACTACGGAAAAATTCTATAAGATTCCGATGACTCTTTTAACCGGGATCAATAAGTCGCAGATCGCAGGCATCAATCTTGTCATGATCAGCGGGAACTTGACCGCGAAAACGGGGACCCTCTCGGTCCGGTTCGGCGATCATCCGTACACGCCGGATATTGTGAACGATCCGACGCTTACGTCCGCGGACATCACCCATTTGAGCGGGTTAAGACAGGTTGTAAATTTTGCATCCGCCACTCCTTTGGCCACATCAAGCTTGGCGCAAATCTCCGCAACGCAGTTCAATTTGACCTATGGGGTCAACGGTGTCAACAGTTACGCGGGAAGCATCTCAACCTTTGATGATTATAGAACGACCAGCGTTGAATCCCGTGACCTTAGCGCGCTGACCGAGCTTGTGCTCGGATTGCGTCTTTCGAGCGGGAGCGGGAGTATTGTGCTGGAGCTTCAGGATGATTCGGGACACAAGCAAAGCGTGATCCTGAGCGGTCTTAGCACCACGGAAAAGTTCTACCGTATCTCCATGAGCCTTTTTAACGGGGTTGACCTTACCCATATCGCGAGTATCAACCTGGTCGTGACCAATAAGCGCGTGACCATTCGAAGCGCGATCCTCGAGGTCCGGTTCGGGGATCATCCGTTTGGCGCACAGATTACGGCCGATCCGTTACTCACTCTCGCTAATATTTCAAGTTTTTCCGGGTTTTTAAATCTGATCTCCTTTAATAGCCAGGCGCCCGATCCGGCGGCGACGGTGACCGTTTCGCCGCTTTCCGCAACCCGTTTCAACGTCAACTATAATGTGACGAATAGCGGAAGTTACGGCGGGAGTATCAGTACATTCGATAATTTTTCGACTCCCTCTTATGAATATAAGGATCTGAGCGCGATCTCAAATATCATTCTCGGGTTGCGGCTCCAATCCGGGACCGGAACGGTGGAGTTTGTGGTGGAAGATGCTATTGGCGGCAAAGCGAAAGTCTATCTGACCAGCATCACCACGGCCGAACAATTTTATAAGATCGATAAATCCCTGTTCGTCGGGATCGATTGGACAAAAATCCGGAACATCGTGATCGTCACGACCCATACGGGCATGACCGAGAAGATCGGAACCCTGGAGGTCCGGTTCGGGGATAATTATTTTCTCCCGCTTGTGATGGGATCCCCCTACAACGCTTCCACGCTGACCTCCTTCGGGACTTTTTTCCCGGCGCTGGTCGCGGGTTCCGGGAATACGGTCTCCGGTCAGCCGGAACCGCTCATGCAATTGACCCAAAATTCATCGGGTGAGTTTGAGTATCAATATGATCTTTCTTCCAGTCCGACGGGTTTTACTTTTGCCTCGATTACACGGGGAGGGACGCTCCTCTATCGTTTGCCGACGACCCAGTACATTTTTGCGGCAAGGGGGACTGACGGAGAACGGGTCAAAGTCGAGATCACGGACGGTGATGGGGATAAAGCTACTTTTGTGATCCTGCTGACTTCAACGCTGCAGAACTTCACGCTGGACCTTCCTGCGAATATCGATCGGTTGAGGATCAAGGAGATCGTGTTCGTTCAGGACCGGAACATGGGTTCTCCGCTTTTGAACGATTATGTCAAGGTCCAGACCAACGGATTGAGGTATACGGCAACTATTCCCGCTTATGAGACAACCCGAACGGCGTTGGTCAGTGCGGGGTTGGATTATTTCAAAGTTGGGGCTGGGATCGATCCGGTGACCCATTTGCCGTATGACAACCAGAATTTCCAAGGGAATTTCGTCCACTTCACTCAACCGACCTTGATCGGCTTCTACCTCCAGATCCTCGGGGATGTGGTCAAGGGGTATCTGAATAATGGCATGACCGCTCCCCAGGCGCTCATCGAGATCAACGCGGTGATGACAAGCCTACTGAATATCCAAGGCAGTTCGAACGGGTGGAACGGCCTCATCCCGTGGATAAATCTTGATTCAGGGACGCCCGTGAACTCCTTGATCGGCTTTCTGGATAACGCCAACATGGCGCAAAGCATCGCGGTGATGGAGGGGGCTCTGTTAAGCGCTAACTTAAGCGGTGCGGATCTTGCTGCGGCAAACCAGATCATCACGCAAGCCGAGCAATTCCTGACCGCGCAGGCGCCGGGTTATCAAGCGTTCGTGGATCCGACCTTCGGGATTTTTCATTTGAGCTATGATCGGGCGGGTACTCCTCCCGCATTTTCTTCATGGGTCGATCGATTGAACTCCGAAGTTCGCGGGGCGGTCGCGTTCATCGTGGTTCGTTATCCGTCGATCCCGCGTTCGGTCTGGGACAATCTTGAGATCAAGACCGCGAATTACACGGATCGGAACGGGAATGTGATCGAGAATGTCATGTCGTGGGACGGAGCCGCGTTCCAAAGCTTCTGGCCGCTCCTTCGCAATGACGAACTCTCCTTTATCGGGTTCCGGAATATGCTCTCTAACCAGCTGATTAGCCAGATGGATTGGGCGGCACAGAACAATCTGCCCGGAATTTTATCGGCCAATGCGCTTCCGGAAGGCGGTTATTATGGAGCGACCGGGCTTCCAACATTAGCCGAGCAGACTTTGAATCCGAGCAATCTTCCCAATTATTATGACACGATGCTCATGAATGTGGGTTCCACCTATGCCTTGGCTTCGGCGATGTCGCTCGATTACGATGCCGTGATGGGCTGGTTGGATACTTTTAACTACATTAAGGGGTTCAGGAACACATACGGTTTCTATGATTCAGCCCGGTCTGCCAGTGAAATGACGCGTGAATATATCGGGATCGATGTCGCTTCGGCGGTCCTTGGACTCGGCGGGAAAGGTCCGCTGGATTTTCAAGCCTATCTCCGAAATCACGCCGGGTTCGAATCCGCTTATAACCTTCTCTATGACGCGGCCAGTAAAAAACTTCAGGAGATCACCCGGACCACGGCGGCATTCCCGAACGCGCCGGAGATTCCGGATCGTTCGTTTGCGGTTTTCAGCAATCTTGATTATGCTGATCCGTCTCATGAAGGGAAGGTCGGTTCATTCCCGAGCATTTACCCCTACGGCGATACGGAGATCAGCGGTGCTCAGTTCAAAAGCAGCACCCCGTTGGCGGGCGGATGGGGCGGGTATTATTGGAAATTTGACCAGGCCTATGATGCTCAGGCCAACCAACTGGTCATGCACTACACGACCGAAAATACCCCGCAAGCGATCAAGATCGAACTCAAGGATGCCGGTGGCCAGCTTTTGTATACCACGACCCAGACTTTAGCGAACGGAGTCAGATTTGGCCGGCTTGCGATCAATCTGCCGAACACCAGCCTGCTCAGCGCGGTCAAGCAAATCGTGGTCATCGTCGATCAAAATGTGACAGGCGACACAAGTTTCGATTTTACGATCCATGACTTCACGTTCCAGCATTTCCTGTCAACCCAGGCGATCGTTCCCACGGCAGGTCTTACATCCGCTGATGTTACGACCTTGCCGGGTAGCGGAGTCGCTCAGTTCTCGAGTTCATCACCGGCGAGTACGATGCAGAAACTTTCTGCCAACCTTTACCGGGTGAATTTTAATCTGAGCGCAAGCGGCGCTTTTGCGGAACTCTACCTTAATTTCGATCCGCTCAACAATGGTTCGAGCATCAGCCTCGCCAGTCTCACCCAGCTGATCTTCGGAATCGATTCGGATAAGGCGACGGTGATCAAATTTCAGGTCGAGGATACGAGCGGAAAGAAGGCGACCTTTTATCCCCGCAATGTCGACGTAAGTCGGGGTTATTACCAGTTCCTGACCTCGCTTTTAAACGGGAATATCGACGCCGTTCATATCAAGGCACTGCACTTCATTGTTGAAAGCGAATCAGTCAGTACGGGCAATGAGGTCGGCAACTTCCAAGTTGAAATCGGCGGCTTGCAATAATCCTGGCGCGGGGTTAGAATCCTCCCAGAGTTTTTTAAAATCCACGGGGAGTCACTTGCATGGAAAAAGACTCTGGTGTTGCCGATACAATCCAATCTCTTCTAGCCGAATCTCTGACCCATGATGTATGGCGCCCGTCGAGAAGCCGCAGGGATTTTTCAAACCCGCCACGGAGGTCTTTTATGAACAATCCAATTTCAGGGCTCATTTTCTTTGCACTTCTCGTCGTGGGTTTTCTTGTGGATGCGCCTATTTTTATGGCGAACCAGGCTCTGGGCGGATTTTTGGGCATGGTGTGGTTTTTTACTTCCATGGTGATCGCCTCAGGCGTTCAGATGGCCGAGCAATGGGAAAAAGGCGTGGTGTTCCAACTCGGGAAATTCAGCCGAATTGCCGGGCCGGGATTGTTCTTCATTATTCCCGTCATCGAAGAGGTACGGAAGATCGACATGCGTGTTCTGACGATGGACATTCCTTCCCAGCAGGTCATTACCAGGGACAATGTTCCGGTGAAGATCAACGGCGTGATCTTTTTTAAAGTCGATGATCCGGCGAACGCGATCATCAAAGTTCAGGATTACCGTTATGCGATCTCTCAATACTCCCAGACATCCCTTAGGGACGTGATCGGGCAGATGACGCTGGACCAACTCCTTACCGAACGTGAAGAGATCGGAAAAAAGATCGAGGCGAACGTTGAGAAGGATACCGAGGCATGGGGACTTGAAGTGACCGGCATCCGGATCCAGGATATCGACATGCCGGAGGAGCTTAAGAAAATGATGTCCCGCCAGGCTTCGGCCGAACGAGAAAAACGCGCGACCATCACCAAAGCCGAGGGGGATCGGGAAGCCTCCGCGAATCTTGCGGCGGCCGCGAGAACTATGGCGGAAAGCCCCGGAGCCATGCAGCTCCGGACTCTTCAGACGATCGATGGTTTGGGGCCTACCGCATCGAATACGGTCGTGATTGCGGTACCGGTCAACATCATGACCGCGATCGATCAATTAACTCAATGGGGGAAGAAACAAGATAAACCTGCTTGAGTAAGGTCTTAGAAAGAAAACAAAAAAGCCCCAACTGTGAGTTCGAGAATCCCGCTTTCTCTAGCAATATAATAGTATAAAAATGCTCATTGCTCTTCAGGCGAAACCCTCTAGGCCGTGGCTGTTTTGCTCACGTTGAGGCTTAAGCTTTTGCGGAAAGTGGCTAGGAATTCCAATCCCCCAACCATTTCCATTGTCAAAGAAATAACTTATAACGCCCTCCAATGGAAAGATAGCATTCCAAAAATCACTTGTCAAGAAAGACCCCCTGTAAGTTGATTGTAATAAACGACTTAGGAAAACAGATTTTGACAATAAAAGGGGTTATTGTTAGCATACCTCCCGGCTGTCTTCTTTTGGAATCCGAAAGGCATGAATAATGATCAATACGACTGAAGAGATCCTCCAGGATATTCGCGAAGGCCGCATGGTCATCATGACCGATGATGAGACCCGAGAAAATGAGGGGGATATTGTTTTTGCCGCGTCCAAGACAACCCCTGCGATGGTCAACTTCATGATGAAATTTGCCCGCGGGTTGATTTGTGTTCCCATGACCGCGGAGCGCATTCAGATTCTGGGGCTTGATCAGATGAATCCCCACCCCGAAGATCCCATGAAAACGGCGTTTACGGTATCGGTGGACGCGAAGATCGGTATCACGACCGGGATCTCGGCCTACGACCGAAATCGCACGATAGAACTTTTGTCAGATTCGACGACCCAGCGCGAAGATCTGGTGATCCCCGGGCATATTTTCCCATTGAACGCGAAAAAAGGAGGAGTGCTTCGCCGGGCCGGTCACACGGAAGCGGCGGTCGACCTGATGCAGCTGGCCGGCCTTCCTCCCGCGGCGGTGATCTGCGAGATCGTGAATGATGACGGTAAAATGGCGCGCCTTGCCGATCTTTTGACATTCGCTAAAACCCACGGGCTCAAGATTGGGACCATTCGGGATCTCATCGCCTACCGTACCAAGACCGATCGGCTTATCAAAAAAGTAAGCGAGGCCACGCTCCCAACGAGGTTCGGGAACTGGATCATCAAAATTTATGAGTCGATCCTTGACGGGATGCAGCACGTGGCGCTCGTTCAGGGTGCGATCGGCGACAAACCGGCTTTGGTGCGCGTTCATTCCGAGTGTTTTACGGGAGATGTTCTGAGTTCTTTGCGTTGCGATTGCCAGGACCAGCTGCGTGCGGCTATGAACATGATTCAAAAAGAAGGCGCCGGGGTAATCCTTTACATGCGTCAGGAAGGCCGCGGGATCGGTCTTGCGAACAAGATCAAGGCCTACGACCTTCAGGACAAGCACGGACTTGATACCGTCCAGGCGAATGAGGCGCTGGGTTTTAAACCGGACCTCCGGGATTACGGGATCGGCGCGCAAATCCTTCATGATCTGGGCCTCTCCAAACTCCGTCTCATGACGAACAATCCCCGCAAGATCGTGGGCCTTGAAGGTTATGGCCTTCAGGTCGTGGAGCGTATCCCGATCGTAATGCCCTCGAACCCGATGAGCGCAAAATATATGAAGACGAAAAAAGATAAATTCGGGCATATTTTTGACGCGGAGTCCGGATCATGACGACCTATCACGGGAAAATCGCCGCGGGGAATAAAAAATTTGGGATCGTTGTTTCCCGCTTCAATGAATACATCACCGGTCGTTTATTGAATGGCGCTCTTACCGTTTTAAGGAAGGCCGGAGCGCCGGACAGGAATATCCAAGTCGTTTGGGTTCCCGGGGGACTGGAAGTCCCGTTCTTCTGTAAAAAGTTGAGGGCCCAGAAATATTGTGATGTCGTGATCGCTTTGAGCTGCGTGATCCGCGGGGGAACCTACCATTTTGAATGCGTGTCGAATGAGCTGACGCGCGGGATCGATCAGGTAGCGCTGGAGACAGGGACGCCGATCGCGACCGGCGTGATCACGGTGGACACTCTGGAGCAAGCGATCGACCGGGCGGGACTCAAGCACGGCAATAAAGGCGAGCAGGCGGCGTTGGCGGCGCTTGAGATCGCGAGTTTAAATGAGCAGCTGTCCCAAAATGAGAAAATTTCAAAGTCCCGGAAAAAGAAAAAGTAGCATTGAAGCAGCGACAACCTGTCTCAGGAGCAAGATGCTTCGCAAAAGAACCCAGGCGCGCGAATGTGCGCTGCAGATCCTTTATCAGTATGAGATGAATCCGGAGCCCATCGAAGAGATCCTGAAAAGATTCTGGGTCGAGCAGGATGAGACCTTCGCCGAGGATATCCGGGAATTTGCCCGGAAACTTGCCCTTGGGACCGTGAAATATCAAGTGGAGATCGACAGGATCCTTGAAAAGTACGCGGACAACTGGGAGCTTTCCAGGATGTCCATGATCGATCGCAATATCATGCGCTTCGCCGCGTACGAGCTGCTTTATTTGGCCGATGTTCCGCCGAAGGTGACGATTAATGAGGCCGTGAATCTTGCCAAAAAATTTTCCCAAGAAGAATCCGGCAAGTTCGTTAACGGCATCCTCGATAAGATCAACCACACCGAGAAACCCATCCATCCAAAGGACCATGACCCTTCCGTCGCATGAATTTTGGATGAAGCGGGCTCTCGCGCTAGCGGAGAAGGGGCGTTTCGGCGTAAGCCCCAACCCGATGGTGGGCGCTTGCGTTGTGAGTCATGGGAAACTCGTCGGTTTCGGTTTTCATGAAAAATTCGGCAACCCTCATGCCGAACCCCTTGCCTTGGCCAAGGCCGGAAAAAGGGCCCAAGGCGCCACGCTTTATGTGACCCTGGAGCCTTGCGCGACCTGGCAAAAGACCCCGCCCTGTGCGCCGCTGATCAGGGAGAGGGGGATCCGGAAAGTCGTGATCGGTTGCCTTGATCCCAATCCTTTGAATTGCGGCAAAGGCGTTCGTTTTCTACGCCGGCACGGCATTGCCGTAAAAATCGGTGTTCTGGAAAAAGAGGTTCGGAAGCAGAATGAAGGATTTTTTAAACTCATGACCGCAGAGCGGCCGTTCGTGACGCTGAAGATGGCGCAAACTTTGGACGGCAAAATCGCGACGCGCGAAGGGCATTCCCGGTGGATCTCGTCGCCGCGTTCGCGCAAATTCGTTCATGAACTTCGTGCGGCTCATGATGCGGTACTTGTCGGTAAAAATACCTTCTATCGGGATGATCCCCGGCTCGCCGTTCCTAAGGGCTCCCGGTCGCTTGCTGCCGGAAAGCCGTGGAAGATCGTGATGATCTCCGCCAAAGCGGGGTCTTTGAAGTCGCGTATTTTTGAGGATAATCGATTGACGATCCTCGTTTTTCCTGAAAAAGATCTCGGGCGAATTGTCAAAAATGCCGGGGCTCAAAAAGGCGCTAGGATGTTGTTACCGATCAAGGAAAAGCGAGGCAGGATCGAAGTCCTCGATCTTCTTAAAAAACTCGCGTCCTTGGGCGTGACGCGGTTGCTCGTCGAAGGCGGTGGGGAACTGGCATGGTCCTTTATCGAGGCGGGTTGCGTGGACCGCGCTTACTGGATCCTTGCTCCCAAGGTGTTTGGCGGCCGCGATGCCAAGACCGCGGTGGAAGGCTTGGGTGTCAAAACGCCGGATCACGCCTTCCCGTTCCGCGTGACAAAAGTTTCGCGTTCAGGCGAAGACTGGATTTTTGAAGGAATCTTTCCCAAAAATAAATGAGGATCCTGCTCCGTGAGCACCGCATGACATCCGAATTTATGGGGATGCGGTACAATACCGTTGATCCCTAACATCCCATGGAGAACGGTATTAAAGATTTTCAGAGATGCATTTTATCGAACTGCTCGCAACTGAAACGATGAAGGTTGAGAACACTCTTTCGAAACTACGCGGGAGCACTTTTTAAGCGTTTCTTATCTTTAACGGAGTGAATATGTTTACAGGAATTGTTGAAAATCAGGGCAGGGTCTTCAAAAAAGAGGAGCGTGGCGGACAGGTCCGGTTCGGGTTCCGCTTTCAGAAAAAAGAAAAAGGGTTGAAGGTCGGGGATAGCATTGCCGTGTCGGGGGTGTGCCTGACCGCGGTGCGCGTCAGTCCGGACTTTTTTGAGGTGGATGTGGTGCGTCAAACTCTTGGAGCGACGACGCTTGGGGGTCTTGCGTTGGGGGATCGGGTTAATCTTGAAAGATCCCTGAAAGTCGGGGCAGGGCTCGGCGGGCATTTTGTGACCGGACATATCGATGGCCGCGGCACAATCATTAAAATCGAAAAACGGAAGAAGAATACAACCTTGTTCCTGAATGCTTCCAAGGATATAATCGCCCTGCTCGCGGACAAAGGATCGGTCGCTTGCGACGGAATCAGTTTGACGGTGCAGAAAGTTCGCGGCTCAGTGTTCCAGATCGCGGTGATTCCACATACGCTCAAGGTTACCACTTTCGGGATCAAACGAGTGGGTTCCGAGGTCAATCTTGAGGTCGATATTGTGGCGCGTTATCTTCAAAAGTGTTTTTTAAAAGAAAAGTCCCGAAGAACTTTTTCGTCACGTGTCATTCTCCAGGAGCTCCTCCGGCAGGGGTTTGAGTGGAAAAAAGATTTGAACTGATCGCTTCTTCCGAGGTTTTGCCGCCTTTCAGGAAAGAGCTGCGTCATATTCTAGCCCGCGCGGGTTGGGAAAAAAAGACCGCGGAGGAGATCCTTTTGGCGGTGGATGAAGCTTTAACCAATGTGATCCGGCATGCCTATCATGGAAATTCCGGCGTGATAACCGTTCTTGTGAAGGTCGTTGACGACCGGATCGAGATCGTGCTGGAAGACCAAGGTGAGAAATTTGATCCGACCCAGGTGCCGCCCCCGAAACTTCCGCGGCATAAACCGGGCGGGCTCGGAATTCATTTTATCAGAACGATCATGGATGAAATGATCTATGACGGCCAAGTCCCGAAAGGGAATCGGCTTCGTTTGATCAAGCGCAAGACTAAAATTTGAAAAGGGAAGGTGGACTATGAAGATCAGCGTGGTGGGTCAGGGCGATATCCAGGTGCTGGAACTTTCGGGGGAATTGGATTATCATTCTTCGCCGGAGCTCCGCGAGAAGCTGGCGGAATTGACGGCAAAACAGGCTCCCAAAATCCTCATCAATCTGAGCGGCGTCGATTATATGGACAGCTCGGGCATCGCAACCTTTGTCGAGGCGTTCCAGAAGACCAAGCGTTATCAAGGCCGTTTCATTCTTGCGGAACTTACCGCCACGGTCCGCAGCGTTTTTGAGATCGCTAAACTTGATAATATTTTCGAAATCGCGCCAACCCTTGCCGAAGCAGCAAGCCGCTTGGGCTCTAAGACCTGACAGAAAGTTCAAGGGAAATTTTTTTATGAAGGAATTCGCAGGAAAAACCGGATACACACTGGTTTTTGTGTTGGCCGGTGTGGCCCGCCTCTGGGATCTTGGCTCAGCGGTTGCCGGGTACACATTTTCGGCTTTCTTTAAAAAGAAAGTGATTCCTCGCGAAACCTTGTTTCATCAGATGGTTCTCATCGGCATCGATTCCACCGCGATCGTGGCGCTTGTAGGCGCCTCCGTAGGGACCGTACTTGCCTTGCAGGCTGCTTACTCCCTCAAATCTTTTGGCGCCATTATGTACACAGGCAGTCTTGTTTGCGTCGCGATGGCGCGTGAGCTGGGGCCCTTGATCGCTTCGATCGTCATCAGCGGTCGTATCGGCGCGCGTATGGCTGCTGAGATAGGGACCATGATGGTCCAGGAAGAAGTGGATGCGCTTACGACCATGGGGATTAATCCCATCCGCTATCTGGTCGTGCCGCGATGCCTTGCGTTGGCCGCCATGCTCCCCTGTTTGACCGTGATCGCGGATATCATGGGGATGTTCGGCGGTTGGGCGATCGGGACGACCGGCCTCGGCATTAATTCTCATCTCTATATCGCTAAAAGCATCGACGCGTTGGTTTTGAAAGATATTTATACCGGACTTTTGAAGAGTTTTATTTTCAGTATTCTGATTGCGTTGGTGAGCTGCCATCAGGGGCTTTCCGTTTCCGGAGGAGCGGATGCGGTGGGAAAAGCCACGACCGAGGCGGTCGTGATCTCAATCGTGCTCATCATTGTGGTGGACTGTTTGGCAACGGCGGTTATTTACTACGCCTTGCCCGCCTGAGGAATTTATGGATCCCTCTGCGCAATCCGTTATCGAAGTCAAAGAACTTGTGAAACGATTCGGGGATCTCACGGTGCTCGACGGCATCAATGTGGCGCTTCCTCGGGGAAAGATCACGGTCATCATGGGGGGCTCGGGATGCGGCAAGACGACGCTCCTTCGCCATCTGGTCGGTCTTTGTCAGCCGACCTCCGGGGATATCTTCGTGGACAGAGTCAATATCGCCGGCCTCAAAGAAAAGGACATGAATAAAGTCCGGCGCAAGTTCGGCATGCTTTTTCAGGGCTCAGCGCTCTTCAATTCCATAACGGTTGGAGAAAATGTGGCGGTGCCGCTCAAAGAGCACACGGATCTTTCTCCCGAGATTATTAAGATCATCGTTCGCGTAAAATTGGAACTCGTGGGGCTGACCGGCTTTGAAGATTTTATGCCGCATCAGATCTCCGGGGGCATGAAAAAGCGCGTGGCGCTTGCGCGTGCGATCTCACTAGACCCGAGGATCGTCTTCTATGATGAGCCGGGAGCGGGACTCGATCCGATCACCGCGAGCATGATCGACCGGTTGATCCTGGATCTTAGCAAGAAGCTCAACATCACTTCCGTCGTGGTGTCTCATGAGATGAAAAGCGCGTTCCGCATCGCGGATCAGATCATCATCCTTCATAAAGGCAAGGTCCTGCAAGTTGGCACGGCTGAGGAGATCAAGAATTCCAAGAATTCGTATGTTCAACAGTTCATTCAAGGAGAGTCGGAAGGCGTTATTCCGTTCAAACAAACCAGCGAAGCGTATTTAAA
>JAHFHJ010000025.1 GCA_023246985.1 Candidatus Omnitrophota bacterium
CTGAACGCGGCTTTCGTTAAAAACCTTATCCGTAAAAAAAGGCTGGTTCTTCCAATCCAGCCGGACTTCCGGCATGCGCTCGATATCCGATTCAAAACTGTTCATGTGTTTTTCGAGATGGACCATCGTGCCGTAACGCTCGCTGTTATGCGTACCGGTCACGAAGGAATGTTGCTGGGTCTCGGCACGGTATTCTTTTTCGAAAAAGTCTTTGAGCAGATAGGCGTCGGAAATGCGTTGATAGCGCAAGAAGACATTCGTATGTTCATTGATGTCCGTCCGGTGGTGCCAAGTGACGCGACCGCGGAGCCGGTCTTCGCGCTGCGCGTAAGGATTTGCCGCTCCATTCGCAGGATTCACATAGCCCGGCGTGGGCGCATGCCTGTCCCGGGTCAGATAGAGTTTAACGCTGCCCTTGGCGTATTTCTCAAAATTATAATGCTGGTTCCAACCGCCGCCGAAACCTCGCAAGGAACGCCAGTCCACGAAAGCATTGCCCCACAGATGCTTATTGAATGTCACGCCTTTCGTAAGCCGGAGGTAGGCGCCATACTGCGTGCTATAACCGGCCTGGGCCTGGATCGGAATACTGGGCCAATTCAGCGGAACATCCATCCAGGGCAGCCATAAAACGGGTTTCCCGAGAACGTAGAGCGTGGCGCTGTACATGATGAGCTTTTCATGGGTATAAAGCGTGGCTTTTTTACAGCGGATCTCATAATGCGGCTTTTCGAGATTGCAGGTCGTGACCCCGCCTTTCTGGATCTTATCAACCCCTTCGCGGATCTGCCGGATATCTTCCCCGCGGGCAAACCAGGGCTCACTGATCGCCCGAGCGTTGGGAAAACTTCCCGTATGTTTCCCGAAATCATAATAGACCTCTTTGCCCTGAAGCATCGGGACATCCCCTTTAAAGATCATCACATGGCCCTTGGCGTAAGTCGTTTTGGCGTCGGTATCAACCTCGGCATAATCCGCAAGGATGCGGTTTCCCTGGTAGGTAATGACGGCATTTCCACGGGCAATGAGCTTCCCCGAATCCTTCTGATACTCGAGACTATCCGCAACCGCTTCGACTTTGGCATTTTGGGTATCAAAGATATTTTTGACGGGAAGATCACGCACCACGGGTTTGGCGGAGGCAACGGCTCGGGAGTCGTCTTTAGAATAGCTTATCGGGCTGGCGATCAACCCCAGAAGCACCAGGGTAAGGACACCGCCGGTCAATTTTGAAGAGGGGTTCCATCCGGACATTCTTTTCACGATGGCTTGATATCCTTATAAAGACAAACGCGATTGCGGCCTTCCTCTTTCGCGCGGTACATGGCTTCATCCGCTTTTCTTATCAACTCTGACGCGAGAGCCTTCACATCAGCTTTTTCCTCTTGGGCCGCCATCCCCCCGCCGTCAAACTGGACAATCCCCTGGCTCACCGTGACCTTGGTCTGGACGTTGTAGACTTGGAAATCATGGCGCGCGATATTCGACCGGATACGCTCGGCAACCTCGGCTGCGTTGGCGATCTGGGTTTCCGGCATCGCGAAAACAAACTCCTCCCCCCCATACCGCCCCACGAGGTCGACCCGGCGCAGATTGCGCTTAAGCAAATCCGCCACTTCTTTTAGCGTGGCGTCCCCGACCAAGTGTCCGAAATCGTCATTATATCTTTTGAAATGATCGATGTCTAACATTAATACCGTCAGCGGCAGTTTAAAACGTATGCTTCGACGCAATTCTTCTTCCAAGCGCTCGAGAAAATGGCGCCGCACAAAAACCTGAGTCAATTCGTCCACAATGGCAAGCTCCCGGACCGTTTCATAGAGCTTGATCTTCTTGATCAGAAGTACAAGATAGGCGCTTAAGACCTCCACGCGCGCCAGGTCCGCCTCCTTCATCCCATGGATCGCAAAAACCGCGCTTAATTCGGTTCCCTCCGAGATTGGGAAATACCACGTCTCCTCACGCCGGACCATGGCTGAAGAATGCGCCATCGTTTCAAAATCCTGTTTCTCGAAATCGGTGAGGATCCGCGCCTCGACCTGAACCCCTTCCTGAAGCATCGAATAAACCTCGATAGGCGCGGGCTCTTTCTCCGGAACTTTCCGGGGCATGAGAAAGATCTGCATTTTTTCGAACGAAAGTTCGGACCGTATTTTTTTTTGCAAGAACTCCACCAGCGTGCTGAAATCCATGCACTCGCTGAGATCGCGGGCGATCTCAAAAAGATTCATCAGACTGCCGACTTGCACCTCAAGATGGCGCAGACTGCCCAACCGTGTCTGGTACTTTCCTTGAAAGGACTCCAGACTCTTGCGCACGGTCTCCTTCGACTCCTGGGCACGGGCCTGAAAACGCTTCAGTTCCGTGTGGTAGTAATACAATCCCGCAAAAAGAAATCCCTGGGCTATCCAGAGCGCGATCATGCGCGGGTGCGGATCCATCCGGAAAAACCAGCTATGCAGAAGAACAACGCCTGTCAATGAAAGTGCAAGCAAAGCATAGACTTTTTCCCTCAAAAAATAAAAAACCGGAAGCAACCAAAGTCCTGAAAGGAGATAGTAGGATAGAATGATCTCCTGAGACTGCCACACGACAAATGCCATCGACGCAGCAAGCGCCAAAAGAATCAGGAGATGGCGGCGCATACGCGATTTCTCCCTTGCCTTTTTGCCTGATAAAGAGCCCGATCAGCTTTTTGCACCAAGCTCTCCGCATCCAGCGTATCATCCGGGAGATTCCCCACCCCGATCGACACGGTCATCGCGACCTGTTCGCGACGGATATGAAACGCGTTCTTTTCAACGGCCTTCCGGATCTGTTCGGCAATCTTGACCGCTTCGGCCTTCGTTGTTTCAGGGAGGAGGATTGCGAATTCCTCGCCTCCGTAACGCGCTAAAAGCGACCCCTTCAGACATTCCCTGAGGATCTCCGCGAACTGAACCAACATCAAATCGCCGCCCTGATGGCCGAAATGGTCGTTACATTCTTTGAAGTGATCCAGGTCGCACATCAGAAATGACAAGCTTTTCTGATTGAGAAGAGCCCGGCGGTGCTCTTCCTTAAGTCGCTCAAAGAAATACCGCCGTACAAAAAGCCCCGTCAGGGAATCCCGGATGGCCAGCACTTCTGTTTTTTCATAAAGGATCGCGTTCGAGATAGCCGACGACGCCAGCGTGGCGATCGCGTCAAGCAGCCGGAGATCGTCATGACTGAAGACGCTCGGGCGGATCGCGTGGATCGCAATCGTTCCGGCCACACGCCCTTCGTGGAAAAGCGGCGCGACGATCAGGCTGCGAACATTATCTTTCTTTTCGGCGTCACTCAGGACAAAACGGAAATCCTCCTGGGTATCCATGATAATCAGCCGTTTGCGGTTCTTGATGCACCAGAAATCGAACATATCCCCTTGCTTGGCGCTCCAGTTCCCGACCGGATGAAGGCGCCGTTTGGCCACGACCGGAAGCTTCTGCTCTTCGCCGTGCGCCAAAACCGCTTTCGCGAAATCCCCGCGAGGGATAAAATCAATCGCTCGGTCCACGGCCTTCTGAGCGAGATCCGCCCACGAAAGACTGGCCGTCAACTCTTCGGCAAGCTTACGCAGGTTGTAATAGGTCGAATACTTCTCAAAAAAAGTGCTGATCCCTTCGCCCCTCGCCTTGAACGCGATCCCCAGATTGTTCGTTTCATCCTCGTATTTCTCCTGCTCGATCTCGATCATGGCAATCAGATTTTCAAAATATTGTTCCGTGCGGTAAAGAACGCCCATAATGAATCCGTAAGACAGAAAGACCCAGAGAAACACCGGGATCTTGGTGATCGCCACGACAAAGAAAACGATCGGGATAAGAAAAACCACGACCAAAATATTTACGCCGATCCATTTGAAACGCCACCAAGTCGTAAAAAGGGGGATGGAAAAAGCGGCGAGGATCAGCGCGATGCGCTGGAGATGAATCTCGGGAGCTTCGGTGTCGTTCAACCGGGCAAGCGAATGGACGAGAAAATAGAAGAGAAGGCATGACGCGCCCAAGCCAAACGCGAAAGCGATCTGACGCCGAGTCCGTGAGCCCATCGTTTAGGCCTTCGTCACTTACGAGATCGCAACGCCCGTTTGGGGATCAAAGAAATGCGCCTTGCTCATATCGAACACTACCTGCAGGTCCTGGTTCATGGCGGCCGTATCCTGGTTTGAAACGCGCACGACAAAATTGTTGGTACCGCAGGTCAAGTAGAGATAGATCTCAGAGCCCATCGGCTCCACCACATCGACCGTTGCGGTAAGGGTGAACTCCGGGCGCGCATCCTGCGCAAAAATTTTGTCGTAAATATCTTCGGGACGTATCCCCATAGTCATCGACTGCCCTTTAAACTGCGCGATTCGGGAATAAAAATGCGGCAGAATACGCAACTTCAGACCCCGGTCCTGAAAATAATAATCCCCCCCTTCCGCAAGGAGGGTGCCCTTGAGAAAGTTCATCGGAGGTGATCCGATAAAGCCCGCAACAAATTTGTTATGCGGACGTTCGTACAGATTGACCGGATCTTCCACCTGTTGGACCACCCCATGATGCATGACCACGATGCGGTCTCCGAGCGTCAAGGCCTCGACCTGATCATGCGTCACATAGATCATGGTCGACTGAAGCCGGTTATGAAGTTTTTGAAGCTCCATGCGCATTTGGACGCGGAGCTTGGCATCGAGATTGCTCAGGGGTTCGTCAAAAAGAAAGACCTTGGGTTTGCGAACGATGGCACGGCCGACGGCAACGCGCTGGCGTTCGCCGCCGGAAAGCTCTTTGGGGCGGCGTTTTAGAATTTCCAGGGTCAATCCCAGGATCTCGGCCGCTTCATGCACGCGGCGCTCGATTTCCTTGGTGGGATAACGGCGCAGCTTCAGACCGAATGCCAGGTTTTCATAGACGGTCATGTGGGGATAAAGCGCGTAATTCTGAAACACCATCGCAATATCGCGGTTCTTGGCGGGAACATGATTGACGAGCACGTTCTCGATGAAGATCTCGCCTTCGGTGATTTCCTCAAGTCCGGCCATCATGCGAAGCGTGGTGGACTTGCCGCAACCCGAAGGGCCGACCAGCACGACGAATTCCCGGTCGAGGATTTCAAGACTGACGTTATTGACGGCTCGGACGCCGTCCTGGTAGATCTTGGAAACATTCTTTAAAGTGACATTCGCCACAACATCCCCTTATCGATGGGTCAGGAAAGATATTCGAGCAGAAGCCCGAGTTTGCGCTTAAGATCCGAACGCTCGATCACCATGTCGACCAGGCCATGGTCCAGCAGAAACTCGGAAGTCTGAAAATCTGCCGGCAATTTTTGACGGATCGTCTGTTCAATGACGCGAGGCCCCGCGAATCCGAGAAGCGCGCGCGGCTCCGCGATGATGATATCCCCCAGCGACGCAAAACTCGCCATCACGCCGCCCATCGTGGGGTTCGTCAGAACCGAGATAAAAGAAAGTCGTTCCTTTTGATAGCGCGTGAGCGCGATCGAGGTTTTAGCCATCTGCATCAAGCTGAGAGCGCCCTCATACATACGGGCACCGCCCCCTGAACCGGAAATGATGATCAGCGGAAGTTTTTTCTCAAGGGCGTGTTCGATCAGACGCGTGATCTTTTCGCCGACCACGGATCCCATGGACCCCATGATGAACCGGGAATCCGTGACGCCCAGCCCGCAATCCTTGCCGCAGATTTTCGCGGTTCCGGTCACGCACGCTTCTTTCAGGCCGGTCTTTTTCTGGTCCTGTCTGATCTTTTCGGAATAGGCCTTGACGGCAGAAAATTTCAGCGGATCTTCGGAACGAAGGTCCGCGTCCATTTCGAGAAAGGAGTTTTCATCCGTCAGGTGATGGATACGCTCCATCGCCCCCATGATAAAATGGTAGGAACACTTGGTGCAAACCAGAAGGTTTTCCTTGAGAGTCTTGTGGAACATCACGGCCTGGCAGCTGGGACATTTCGTCCACAGACCGACCGGCATGCTTTTCCTTCGGAGACCTTTCTTCACAAGAAACGCGGGCGCTTGAGCCATCGGATCGTTGTCCCTGTTGAGAAGAAACGGGGCTATGCCTCTTGCACTGATTCCCCGTTCAATTTAAATGAATGGGCATCGGGATTGTCCCAACTCTCCGATCAATTTTTGCGGTTGGTTGGAAATGCCTTGATGACCCTTTAATTTTTATGCATGAGAATCAGGACTGATACGAAAAAGCTGCGAGAAAGACCGCGGTTCCGGAACTTGTCCCGCGGCGGATACAACGCTTTCAAACCGGAACCCATTATAAAAAAATAGCCGTGGGTGTCAATTCCTTTCTTCCCCCTAAGTCCAGAAATCTCATGACTTTACAACAATTTTTCCCTATGCTATGTTCTCCGCATGGAACCAAAGTTTATTCAATCTCACTCCCAGAAGATGTCCCTTTCTCCGCAGATGCGCGTCTATCTGCATCTGCTCCACCTCCCGCTCCAGGAGCTGCGGCAAGCGGTCGAAAGTGCCCTGGAGGAGAATCCGATGCTGGAGGAAGTCCCTCGCCCGCTCGACCCGGAAGACGAGGAAGTTTCATCGCCCGTCACAAACAAAAATAAGGACGAGGAAGAATCCTCAGAAATACTGCCGGATGACTGGGCCGCAAAAGACCCGCTGACTTTTTCCAATATCCCTCCGGACCTTTCCCGGCGCAAACCCGAGGACACGCGCAAGATCATGGATTTCCAGGAAACGCTCATCACTCGACCGGAGAGTCTTTTTGATTATCTGGAATGGCAGGTCCATTTCCTCGAACTCGATGAAGCTCAAAAAAAGATCGCCCATGAGATTCTCGGGAACATCGATCCGGACGGTTATTTAAAAGCAACTCTGGAAGAAATCGCGGCCGGATCCCGATCGGAGTGCGGAAAGGTCGAAGAAGTGCTCCTGAAAATTCAGCGGCTCGATCCCCCCGGGGTCGGAGCGCGCGACCTGCGGGAAGCGCTTCGGATCCAGCTTGAACGCAAGGGGTCCGATGCCGCATTCGCCCGGGAGATCGTTCGGGACCATCTGGAACTTATTGCCAAGCGCGACTGGAAAACGCTTGCCAAGATCTTCAGCACCAGTGAACCGGAGATCAAAAGATCCGTGGATCTTATTGCGCGCCTCGATCCCAAACCCGGACGGAGTTTCTACGTTGAAGAAGCCATCGCGATCACTCCGGACGCGACGGTTTCGATCAAAGATGGCACCGAGGAGGGCCTGGAGATCGAAGTTCACGATGATTTTATTCCGAAGCTGCGTATCAATGCCGAGTACCGCCGCATGATGCGGGAGAAAGGCCTCGACAACAAAACCAAGGAATTCATCAAAACGCGTCTGGCCAGCGGCATTGATTTTCTCAAAGCGATCGCACTGAGGGGGTCCACACTTCGCGCTATTACCGACGAGATCGTGCGCGCCCAGCCTCTTTTTTTCACACGCGGATTTTCGCATCTCCGTCCCCTGCGTTTGAAGGATATCGCCGAACGACTCGAGCTCCATGAGTCCACGATCAGCCGCGCAATCCATGGAAAATACCTCAGGACCCCGCAGGGCACGATTCCCTACAAAAGTTTTTTCTCGCAAAAGCTTGAGACGAAAGACGGCGAAGGGGAATCACAAAAGAGTACTCTGGAAAGGATCCGCTCCTTGGTAAAAAAAGAAGATTCCCACAAACCTCTGAGCGATCAGGCGATCGTGAAGCATTTAGAAGAGGAGGGAATTAACATCGCCCGACGCACGGTCGCCAAATACCGCGAGCTCCTTAAAATACTCCCGACCCATCTTCGGCGCGTGCGCTAAACAAAAAGAAAGCTGGCGGTCGGAATTGAACCGACGACCTGCGGTTTACGAAACCGCTGCTCTACCAGCTGAGCTACGCCAGCAGCGTGTTGCGCGTCTGAAAATGGAGTACGATTTATACAAAGAGACGGCCCATCGGGTCAAGACTTGAGATAAATGTCAACGGCCTGGGCCGCCTGCCGCCCCTGACTGATGGCCCAAACGACAAGCGAGGCTCCCCGGACCGTATCCCCCGCCGCAAAAACGCCCGGGACCGAGCTCCGATAACTGTCATCGATCTGGACATTGCCGCGCGCGTCGAATTGAACCCCGAGGTCCGTCAAAAACCGGGAGTGTTCGACATGGACAAACCCCATCGCTAAAAGCACCAAGTCGACCCGTAAAACAAAATCGGAACCCGGAATTTCCTTCATGGAATACTGGCCGGTCGTTTTATCCGGTTCCCATTGGACCCTCGCGCAGTGGACCTCATGGACTTTCCCGTCCTTTCCGGTGATCTTCTGGGTCGTGATCGCCCAGTCGCGGTCGCATCCTTCTTCATGAGAAGTCGAAGTACGCAGGATCTGCGGCCAATTCGGCCACACGGGGTTCCACGGCTCTTTCCAGTCGCGCGGCTTCGGAAGGATCTCGAACTGATAAACCTTCTTGGCGCCTTGGCGGTTTGAAGTGCCGACGCAATCCGACCCCGTATCTCCGCCGCCGATCACAAGCACCGTTTTCCCTTTCGCGGAAAGGATCGGATCCGTCTGGATCTCGCCCGAAACGGCTTTATTGGAAAGCGTCAAAAAATCCATCGCATGATGAACTCCGGAGAGTTCGCGGCCCGGAACTCTGAGATCGCGCGGCGCACCCGCTCCCATCGTGAGAAGAATGACATCGTGATTCTTTTTAAGCTCCGCCGCGGAAATCGTCACCCCCACATCGACATTCGTCTCGAACCGCACCCCTTCGGCCTTCATCTGCTCGATACGCCGGTCCAGCACCCACTTCTCCAGCTTGAAATCGGGGATCCCGAAACGCAAAAGCCCGCCGATCTTCGAGGATTTCTCAAAAAGAGTCACGCGATGTCCCCTCCGGCGCAACTGCTGGGCCGCAGACAAACCGGCGGGCCCCGAGCCCACGATCGCTATTTTTTTGCCGGTCTCTCTCACCGGAGGCTTGGGATTCACCCATCCTTTTGCAAAAGCTTTTTCGATGATGGAAAGCTCGATCTGTTCGATCGTGACCGGCGCCACATTAATGGCCAGCGTACAGGCGGTCTCACAAGGCGCCGGACAAACGCGTCCCGTCACCTCCGGAAGATTGTTCGTAAGGGAAAGCCGCTCGAACGCTTCATGCCATTGCCCGCGGAAAACCGCGTCATTCCATTCCGGGATGAGATTATAAACCGGACACCCCATGGCGTGACAGAACGGGATCCCGCAATCCATGCAGCGGGCGCCTTGCTTGTTGATCTCTTCAGAAAAAAGCGGCGGGGTGATCTCCCGATAGTCCTTGAGACGCTCCGAAACAGGCCGCTTCGGCGCCAGACTCCGCTTATATTCGAGAAAACCGTCCGCTTTTCCCATGAGTGCGTTCTTTATTTTGATTGAAAGGGAACGGTACAATGCCGCGAACCCTTAAGATTAATACAACGCGGCATTAGGGGAAAACCTCTTCCGTCATGGCCGCCGATTCCGAGCTTTCCATCTGTTGTTCTTTCAGCTTTTCCAGCGCTTTTTTATAATCCATCGGCATCACCTTTACAAAACGCGGCAGCATTTCATACCAGCTCTTGAGAATCGCCGCGGCGTATTCACTGCCGGTATAGTTCACATGGCGTTCGATATATTTCTTGAGAAAATTCTTATCCTCCGCTTCCACGACCGGATCCAGATCCACCATCTCCCAATTGCAGCGGGTATCGAAAAGCTGGGTTTCGTCGAGGACATAGGCAATCCCGCCGCTCATCCCCGCCGCGAAATTCACGCCCGTTTGGCCCAGAATGATGACGCGTCCGCCGGTCATATATTCACAACCGTGATCTCCCACGCCTTCCACCACCGCGACCGCGCCACTATTACGCACGCAAAAACGCTCCCCGGCCATTCCATGAATGTAGACCTCCCCAGCCGTCGCGCCAAAAAGGTTCACATTCCCCGTGATACTATTATCCTGCGGACGGAAAGTCGCCTTCTTCGGAGGATAAATGATGAGTTTTCCGCCCGAGAGCCCTTTTCCAAAATAGTCGTTGGCATCGCCTTCGAGCTCAAAGGTTACGCCCGGCGCAAGAAACGCGCCGAAGCTCTGTCCCGCCGACCCTTCAAATTTGACCTTGATCGTATCTTCCGGCAGCCCCTTGGAACCATACCGTTTGGAGATCTCGTAGCTTAGGGTGGCTCCGGCCGTGCGGTTGCAATTCCTGATCTTATGGTTCAAACTCACGGATTTCTGGTTCTCGATCGCCGCCTTGGCCTTCTGAATAAGTTCCGCGTCGATCGACAACGAAAAATCATGCTGCTGTCGGGTGATGCAGCGGATCGAACCGCCGGCAGGAACTTGCGGCTTGGCGAGTATCTTGGAAAAATCAAGCCCCCGGGTCTTGTAATGTTCTACCGCGTCATTCACTTCCAGAAGATCCACGCGCCCGACCATCTCTTCAAATTTTCTGAAACCCAGCTCCGCCATTAACTCACGGATTTCCTGAGCGATAAAACGCATAAAATGGATCGGATGTTCCGGTTTTCCGGTGAACCGCTTGCGCAGTGCTTCGTTCTGGGTCGCGACTCCGACGGGACAGGTGTTGAGATGGCATTTTCTCATCATGATACAACCCAGGGTCACAAGAGCCGCGGTCCCGAATCCGAACTCCTCAGCGCCCAAGAGCGCTCCGATCACGACATCGCGGCCGGTTTTTATTTGCCCGTCAACCTGGACGCGGATACGATCGCGCAATTTGTTCATGACAAGCACCTGCTGGGTCTCCGCAAGCCCGATCTCCCACGGCGAACCCGCATATTTGATCGAAGAGATCGGCGACGCGCCTGTTCCGCCGTCATGCCCGCTGATCAGAACCATATCGGCCTTCCCTTTGGCAACACCGGCCGCGATGGTTCCGACCCCGATCTCCGAGACAAGTTTTACGGAAATGCGCGCCTTCGGATTGGCGTTCTTAAGATCGAAAATCAGTTGGGCAAGATCCTCGATGGAATAAATGTCATGATGCGGCGGCGGAGAAATAAGCATCACGCCCGGCGTCGAGTTGCGGACCTTGGCAATGATTTCGTCAACCTTATGCCCGGGCAACTGCCCGCCCTCCCCCGGCTTGGCGCCCTGGGCCATCTTGATCTGAAGCTCATTCGAGTGGGCCAGATAATTGCTGTTGACCCCAAAACGGCCGGACGCAACTTGTTTCACCGTGCTCATTAAAGAATCTCCGTTCGGGAGCGGCATATAACGGGCCTCGTCCTCGCCCCCTTCGCCGGAATTGCTCATGGCCCCCAATCGGTTCATGGCGATCGCAAGGGTCTCGTGCGCCTCCTTACTGATAGAACCAAACGACATCGCCGACGAAACGAATCGTTTTACAAGGGTGTCCGCCGGCTCCACTTCTTCGATCGGAACGGGCCGTCCCTTTTTAAAGCGGAACAGGCCGCGAAGCGTGCAAAGATTCTTGCTGGCATCATTGACCTCTTTGGAATAAGATTTGAAAACCTGATAGTCCCCCTCGCGGACCGCTTTTTGAAGATGGACGATGGCCTGGGGAGAAAATAAATGCTCTTCGGAAAATAGACGGTAATGATAGCTGCCGCCCGAAGTCAGGGTTTCCGTACTCGGCTCCGGCTCCTTGAAAGCCTCCGCGAATCGGGCAAGCGTTTCCTTTTCCACGGCCTCGATCCCGATTCCCTGGATCCGCGTTGCCGTGCCGGGGAAATATTTCCGCACAAACGCCTCGCTCAACCCCACCGCCTCAAAGATCTGCGCCCCGCGATAGCTTCGGATCGTGGAAATACCCATCTTGGACATGACCTTGAGCAGGCCTTTTTTGATGGCGGTAATATAATTCTCGATGGCGGTTTCCATCGACAGGTTCGCGGAAAGATGGCCGCGCTTTTTTAGATCCGATAAAGTTTCGAACGCGAGGTAAGGATTGATCCCGGTCGCGCCGTAGCCGACCAAACACGCGAAGTGCTGAACTTCACGGGCCTCCCCCGTCTCGAGGATGATCCCCATAAGTTGCCGCTTCCCTTTGCGAATCAAGTGATGGTGTACGGCCACCATGGCCAAAAGCGCCGGGATCGGCGCCTGATCGGGAGAAATCCCGCGATCGCTCAGAATCAAGAGCGAATGACCTTCATTGACTTTTATTTCCGCGTCCGCGCAAAGCCTCTCAATTGCCTTCTCAAGAGCTCCCTTCCCGGCCTTGGCGTCAAAAAGCATGTCCAGGGTCGCCACCTTAAAACCCGGCAAATTCGCCGCGCGCAAACGGTCCATATCGTCATTCGTAAGCACGGGATGCGAGAGTTTCAATTGCCGGCAATGCTCGGGCTTTTCATCCAAAAGATTCCCCTCGCGGCCCACAAAACTCATCAGCGACATAACGAGGTTCTCGCGATAAGGGTCGATCGGAGGATTGGTGACCTGCGCAAAAAGCTGCTTGAAATAATTATAGAGAAGCTGCGGCTGCTTGGAGAGGACCGCAAGCGGCGCGTCATTCCCCATCGAACCCACCGGTTCCTGCGCCGTCTCGATCATCGGGACCAGAACCATTTTTTCATCTTCAAGCGTATAACCGAACGCGCGTTGCCTCATGGCCAGCTTTTTCTCGTCCACGTCGACCGGGCCCGGCACCTGCAAAAGGCCTTTGAGCTCGATGCGGTTATCCTCAAGCCACCGTCGGTACGGCCGGCGGCGGGAAATAACGGATTTGATCTCGTTATCCTTGATCACGCGCTTGGCCGACGTATCCACCAGAAACATTTTGCCCGGAGCCAGCCGCCCTTTTTCGAGCACATCCGCGGGGTCGATATCCAGTACGCCGACCTCGGAAGCCATCACCGCCAAACCGCTCTTGGTGATCACATAACGGGCCGGGCGGAGACCATTCCTGTCCAGCGTCGCACCGATTTTGGTCCCATCCGTAAAAGCGATCGCGGCCGGACCATCCCACGGTTCCATGATCGCGGCATGATATTCAAAGAAGGAACGCTTGGCTTCGCTGATATGGTACTTGGGACCGAAGGCCTCCGGGATCATCATCATCATGGAATGCTCGATCGAGCGTCCGCTCAGAGCCAGGAGTTCGTACACATTATCAAAAATACCGGAATCGCTTAGCTCCGTGTTGATGACAGGGAAAAGTTTCTTAAGTTCCTCCCCGAAAAGCGGCGAAGAAAGCGTCGCCTCGCGGGCCATCATCTTGTTGATGTTGCCGCGAAGGGTATTGATCTCGCCGTTATGCGCCATAAACCGGAACGGATGGGCGAGCGGCCAGGACGGAAAGGTATTCGTCGAGTAGCGTTGGTGGACCACCGCAAGGGCGCTGACAAAATCCGGATCCAGAAGATCGGTAAAAAAATGGTCAAACTGGGGCGCCGCAAACATGCCTTTGTAGACGATCGTACGGGAGGAAAAGGAAGGAATATAAAAATCCTCAAGCCCCCAACCCTGCTTGGCGGCTTCCTTCTCGAGGACTTTTCTGAGGATATAAAGCCGGCGCTCCAAAGCCAGTCCTTCGAGCCCCTCGAAGGTCATAAACACCTGCCCAATGGACGGCATCACCTCACGCGCCGTTTCTCCGAGACAATCAGGTTGGGTCGGTACTTCCCGCCACCCCAGGATTTTTCCGCCTTCTTGAGCGGTCCCGGCGGCGATCATCTTCCTCGCGCGCTCGGCGTCTTTTTCCTGTTGCGGAAGAAAGAGCATCCCCACGCAGTATTTCCCCTCGTCCGGCAACTGGAACTTCAAAACCTTGGAAAAGAACTTGTGCGGGATCTGGAGGATCATCCCGGCGCCGTCGCCGGTCTTTAAATCGCCTCCGACCGCGCCGCGATGAACCAGATTCTGGAGGATCTGAACACCGTCACGCACGATTCGATGCGACCGGGTCCCATCGATCTTGACGACGAACCCGATGCCGCAGGCGTCATGCTCTTGATTCGGATGATAAAGACCTTGCGCCTTCATGAAGCATCCCCTTCAAAACTTTATAAAACCTTGACTCCCTTGAAGACAAAAACACCCTCGCTCACGAGGGTGAAATAGCCGGGACAAACCGGCGAGGCACATTCTACTGGTTTC
>JAHFHJ010000106.1 GCA_023246985.1 Candidatus Omnitrophota bacterium
TAAGAGATATCCTTCTCGCGAAGGTACTTCTCAATCCCGGGCGTATGGAAACCGCCTGTGACGATGGCGGAGATCTTCTGCCCGCTTGCAAGGGTTTTCTCAACCGCTCGCTCGATCAGAACCTGGTCGCGTTCGAGAGCGGCTTTATAAAAGCGCTCCACGCGCGGCAGATCCTGATCGAGGTACTCCACTTGGGACGGCAATCCGTAGGTGAAGTGGTACTGCTTCATGAGCGGCGTGAGAAAACTTGAAAACGTTGCGGCTTTGAACTCATCCTGATAGGCGTAGTAGAACTCGGCGTCCTGCTTCGTGAGCGTGAAATCGAACATCTTGCCGTAGATGTCATAAATGCGCAGGACATGGTCGAGCCGGACCTGCTCGGGGTTGGTGAAGAGTTTGTTCTTGACGGTTTTTTCAAGAAATTCGATCTCATCGAAGATCGAGACGTCGATCGCGTCATAAAGTTTCATGTACCGGAGATAGGCGATGACATGGGCGTATTTCGAGTGGAGGTCTTCCCCGCCGTTCGGGGCGGCGCTGATCCCCTTGATCTCGTCTTCAAGATAACCGTAATACGCGGCGCGTTTCATCTTCTTCATGCGGAAATGGACGGTGTTGGTGAGAAAACGGGAAAGCTTTTCGCGCGAAAGGACGCGCTTGAGGTCGTTGATCAGGAAATCCGTCTCTTTTTCGGCCTTGTCGAAATCGACCTGCTTCTCGAGGTCCACGAGTTCCAGGAGCGAATGCATGCCGGGATATTCATCGAGCGCGATAGGGTGCTTGCGGCCGAGCTCCACCAGATAGCGGACATAGGCGACGAGTTCCGGCCCGCCTTCCTGGAACGCGGCGCGGCGGCGGACGAGCTCGCGCATTTCGTCGGGGAATACGAAACGGCTGACACCCTGGAGGATTTTATCCAGTTCCGCCAGGATCTTTTCATCCCGGTCTTTGAACCGGAGCGCCTCCACATAGGCCGCGCGGTTCTCATCGTAGAGGTCCTTATCTTCCACGCCATAAAGCGTCATGGCGGGTTTTTCGACGATGGCGAGATATTCGGGACCCGTCAGGCGGCCTTCCTTCAGGAAATAATCCGCGACATTGCGGCGGGCATCCTTATTCGGGAAAAAGGAAAAAAGTTCGGTGTAGAGTTCGCCTGAGGCGCCTTCAAGGTTCACAAGACCGAGCTGATATTTTTCCGAGAAATAGCGGAGGATGTTGGCGATATTGCGCTGGGCTTCTTCGTTAACGTGCGCGTCCTGGATATGGAGAACGATCTGCTCGCGGTTCCCCTTAAAGGTCCCTTTGATCGTTCCGTAGCTGTCAGGGAGATCGGGACGGTCGATCAGAGACGAAACGGCATTCGCTTTGAAGGTCTCTACGGGAGAAAGGCTGATGGGATGGGGAGCGGCGGCATAGGCCTTGACCCCGCCATCCCAAACCACCGAGGTGAAAGTAAACACACAGACCGTTAATAACGCAACAGTCCTGAGCCATGGCTTGAAGCCGTGTGCTTGCCAGCTGATCATCGGATTGCCGTCCTCTCTTGATTCATTTGATCGAGCTATCGAAGGTTTTTAATCGCCAACAAATGAGCTGATATAAACTTATTTTAATGGCTTATAAACCTCATCGAAAATATACACAGCAGCTGGCTCTATGTCAAATCAAGTTTAAAAATAATTAATGTCGTAACTCTATTAGAATCAGCATGTTAGCATTATCATTATTAAATACGCCGCTTTTATACACTTCATGCAAGGTTTATAACTTTTTGAGTTGCGCCGAATGGGCTTTTTCATGATAAAAATATCTTTCAATAAGCCTATTTATTACACAAATTAAAAGATTTTCAAGATATGTTCCTTTTAACAAAAATCAAGATCTCAAAATAATGGGTCCCCATTCATCAAAATCAGAATGAGCATAAAGGGCAGGGAGCAACGCAGGCGCTATTTGCGGAAAAAGATTATCGTCATGCGGTACTAAAAACGGCGTGGGGTTTTATGAAAGATAGGAAAAATGGACCTGAGGAGAGTCGAACTCCTGGCCTCTGCAATGCGAATGCAGCGCTCTACCAGCTGAGCTACAGGCCCATCAAATTCCAATTCTGAAGGACTGAAAAAATCTGCCGCCGCAGGGCGGTATTATACACAATCCTCAATGATTGTCTTCAAAACATTGAAGGCCTTTTGCTGATCTTGTTCGTTAAAGATTTCATGATAAAAACCCTCGAAGCAGGTACGGTCCTTACGCGGGGCCACAAGCCGGTCAAAAAACCGGCGTGAAGCCTGGGGATCCACGACACGCTCTTCTCCGGATACGATCATATGGACCCGACACGGGATGGAAAGGATGGGCTGCTTCCGGAGCATCTCCATGCGTCGCGCAATCTCTTTGAGCAGCCGCGCCGAAATATGACGAAGGATCAGCGGGTCTTTCCGGTAGCTTTCGATCTCGGCAGGGTCATGGCTCAGATTTCTCGCACGCACGGGATCCCGGTAGATGAAACGGGGGGCAAAAACAAGCATCAAGGCGTTTAAAAAACGAATGGCGCGCGAAAACCTGAGGCCCAGGAACGGCGCGGAAAGGATCAGCATCTTGACGGGCCCCGGATTTTCCAGGGCCCAGCATACGGCCACAAGCCCGCCCATACTGTGCCCGAACAAAATGAACTGACGCGGGATCGCATATCGGGTCCGGAGATGCTCGACGAACGCCGTGACGTCCCGAAGGTGGTCCTCAAAGGACTCGATATCCCCGCGAGCGCCCTCCGAGCGCCCCATGCCGCGGAAGTCCATGACCGCAAACTGGGCCGAAAGGCCCTTCATCCTTTCGGAAAATTTCTCATAACGATTGGAATGCTCGCCGTACCCATGCAGCATGATCACGGTATGACGTGCATCTGGAAGCGGATAAAACCGATAGAAAATCTTCGTGCCGTCCCCGCTTCTGAAATGATCGTGTATCCATTGAGGAGTCATAAAAGAAAAATCTCAAAACGCCGGAGGCGGCGGCAATGGTTTCTTGCCCCACGCGTGATCGGTCTTGCGGTAAAGCTCATCCATCTCCCTTTGATATTTTTTCATGATTACGCGGCGCTTGATCTTCAGGGTCGGCGTCATTTCCCCCGCCGCCGGCGTGAACTCTTGCGCGAGAAGGATAAACGCCTTCACGGTCTCAAAACTGGCCAGGCCTTCCATCCTCACCCTAAGGCGCTCGCGGATCCAGCTCTGAATCTCGTGATGCTCCAGAAGCTGCTCATAGGACGTGTCCGGGGACGTGTCCCCGGACACGTCCCCAGACACGTCCCCGGACGCGGCTCCAATCTTTTTTTCGCGCGCGTAACGAAGCACTGCCTGCCTCTCGGGAACGAGCAATGCGCAAAGATAGGGACGTTTATCTCCGTGCACAAGGGCCTGGGTAAAAAGAGGGTCCGCAAGGATACGGACTTCGATATTCTGCGGCGAAACATTCTTTCCCCCCGCGGTGACAATGATATCTTTCTTGCGATCCGTAATATGAAGAAATCCGTCTTCATCAAAAAGACCGATATCCCCGGTATGGAACCAGCCGTCCCGGATGCACTCCGCGGTCGCGTGGGGGTCATTGTAATACCCTTTCATCACGCACGGCCCGGAGGTCAGAATTTCGCCATCGTCCGCGATCTTGACCCGAATTCCCGGGATGGGTTTGCCCACGGTTCCGAATTTGAAATCATCCACCGCATTCACCGCAATCACGGGGGATGTTTCCGTGAGGCCATAACCTTCCAAGATCAAAATATCCGCCGCATAAAAAAAACGGGCCAGCTCCTTTGAAAGCGGCGCGCCGCCCGAGATAAAAAAACGGATCCTCCCGCCCATGGCTTGCTTGATCTTGCCAAAGACCAGGGCCTTCGCGAGCCCGTTGGAGAACGCCAGCCCGAGCGGGACCCGCCGCCCGCGGATCTTCATTTGCGCGGTCCGGGTGCCCCTGCGGACCGCCCAGTGAAAGAGCCGCTGCTTCCATCCCGGCGCTTTTTGGACTTCCTCAAAGATCCGCGCGTATGTCTTCTCGTAGAATCGCGGCACGGCCATCATGATCGTCGGGCAAACCTTACGGATATCCTCGGCAACGGTCGCGAGACTTTCGGCATACGCGATCGAAGCCCCGTACGCGGCCGGGTAGTAATAACCCGCGAGACGCTCGAAGACATGGCTGAGGGGAAGACACGACAGCACCAAATCCTTGTCATGGATCCGGATCCGCTGCCGGGAGCCCTGATAATTGGCGATAAAATTGCGGTGCGTAAGCATCACGCCCTTGGGCGCTCCCGTGGTTCCCGAGGTATAAATAATGGTCGCAAGATCGTCCGGCCCGACGTCTCTCACGCTTTGCTCATAAAGATCGGCATGACTCAATTCATAGCGGCGCCCCGCCTCACGGAAGGACTCCAGACTCGGAACGTCTCGCAGCCCTCCCGGTTTGAAGAGGATGATGCCCGCAGGGAGAAACCTTGATTTAAATCCTTCGATCTTCCGGTATTGCTCTTCCGTGGAAACAAAAAGGGCTTTGAGACGCGCGTGCTCGATAATGTAGCGGATCTCTTCGAGGGAGGCCGTGGGATAGATCGGAACGGTGACAGCGCCGAGGCTCAGAATTCCAAGATCGGCAAAGGTCCACTCGGGACAATTCTCGGAAAGAATCCCGACGGGATCGCCTTTGCGGACGCCCACCCCATGAAGCGCGAGCGCCGTTTCCCGGGCGTGCCGCAACCACTGGTTCCAGGTGTAATAACCCGTATAAGCCCCGTGGACCTTGTAGCGAAGGGCTTTTTTATTGCCGTGAAGGCGCTTGCGATTGAGGAACACCCGTACAAGGTTGCAGTTTTCTTCAGCGCGATCGGACGTAACCTTAAATGGATTCAGGCCCACTGAAAAACCTTTTGTACCGTTCTCAACTTGATTGGAGGGGTTAACGGTACAATACCGCGATTCATAAAATCAATGGGAACGCGGTATTAAACGCGTTTTTCGGCCTGAAAAGAATGGGCGGGTTCCGTATCTGGGTCAATGAGCTCGTTTTGCTCCGGCGGCGGGTTGTCCTTCGGGACCTCCTCCGTCATATTTTGTTCCAAGAGCCGGCCGCTCTTTTGCGTCTCTTCATGGATGATCCGCAATTTTTCCTGCGCTAAAAGCTCTTCTTTGCCGGAAGACTTTTTTTCGGTCGTTTGTTCTTCGGAAGTTTTTTCAAGTTCTGATAAAATTTTCTCGTGAATTTTCGCTTGCTCCTCGATGCGTTGAAATTGCGAGGCATTGCCCGACTGAACGCCCCGGA
>JAHFHJ010000107.1 GCA_023246985.1 Candidatus Omnitrophota bacterium
GCCGTGAAGGTGCGCAGTGTCTACGAGGAGAAGCGGGAAAAAAGCGAGCCTTTTTGCCGGCGGGCTACCGAGCGGCGACGGGGAAAAGAGCCCGAGTGAAAGAGTCCAAGCCGAGGCCGACAGTAGTTCGTTGCGCGAAAGCGGAAAAAAAAGTACACTACCCGTGTCTGGAGTTTATTTTCTTAAAGGGTTGACCAGGATTACCTCAATCTCAGCTTCGCTTCAAGGGATAGGAATTGGGACTACCCCCAACTTTGAATTTTTTTACATCAATGGTAGTTGGGGTTGCCCCAATTTCAACTTCGTTAAAATGGATAGGAATTGGGACTTAACGGTCTCCGGAGCCATAGGCCTATGACGGACCTTCCTAACGATATACCGGTCAAAGACCTGATCGAACAGATTGCCGTTCTCAAAAAAGAACGGGAGGCCGTGATCCTGGCGCATAATTATCAGCCGCCGGAGATCCAGGATCTTGCCGATTATACCGGGGACTCCCTCGAGCTCAGCATGATCGCCGCCAAGACAGCGGCGAAGACGATCGTTTTTTGCGGTGTTCGTTTTATGGCCGAGACGGCTTCCATTCTTTCGCCTGAAAAAACGGTGCTTTTGCCCGTCCTTGAAGCCGGCTGCACGCTCGCCGATTACGCGACGGCTGAGGAGGTGCGCGAAATGAAAAAGAAACATCCGGACGCGGTGGTCGTCACCTACGTGAACAGCTCCGCGGAGGTCAAGGCGGAGACGGATATCTGCTGCACTTCCGCCAATGCCGTCGAGATCGTCCGGTCGGTCGCGCCGGGCCGCCCGGTTCTTTTTGTTTCGGATTATAATCTCGGACACTATGCCGCGAAAAAGACGGGCCGCGAGGTCATTCTTTGGAGTGGCTGTTGTCCGACGCACGCGCTTCTTTCGACTTTTGCGGTCGCGAAGGCCCGAAAAAAGTGGCCGGAGGCGAAAGTCCTGATGCATCCGGAATGCAAGCCCGAGGTGCTCGAGCTCGCGGATTTCGTGGGCAGCACTTCCGGCATTCTGCGCCATGCTAAAGAACAACCGGACGGGACCTCGTTCATCGTGGGGACCGAAGTGGGGATCCTTCACCGCCTGCAAAAGGAGAATCCGGGCAAGGCCTTCCACGCGGCCTCTGATTTTCTGATTTGTCCGATGATGAAAATGATCACGCTGGCCGACGTGAAAGCGTCGCTTGAAAAAACGCAATTTGTCATCTCGGTCGCGGCGGATGTCCGGAAGCGGGCGCTCAAGGCCGTCCATGCGATGCTTCAATATCAAGGCGCCGCGGCGCCGCAGTTTCCCCAAAAAGTCTGAGAGGAACTTTGATGAGAAAAGCCGTGAACCCCGGGATCGAAGCGATCCAAAAACATGGAAGCCGCGTGGTGAGCGAAGGCATGCACATGCTGCCGGCCGCGGGACTCATGGTGGCGGCGGGCGTGCTGGGTCAAGTGGCGGATCGCCAAAAGAAATTTGTGACCGTCATTAATTCCTACACGACCCATATTCCGGGGCATGTTCATCTGAATGTGCTCGGCGAGAAGCTCGTCGGGGCGCTCAAGGCCAAAGGCTACAATGTCTGGTACGCCAATATCGGAGCCGCGATTTGCGACGGCATCGCGATGGGGCATTTCGGGATGAAGTATTCATTGCCTTCCCGCGAACTGATCGCCGACCAAATCGAATCGATCATCGGCGCGCATCCTTGTGACGGCTGGATCGGGATCGGGAATTGCGACAAGATCGTACCGGCGATGCTGAACGCCATGGTACGTCTTAATATTCCTTCGGTCTATGTGAGCGGCGGCGCGATGCTCGCCGGACAGGATCAATCGGATCTCATCACGATCTTTGAGGGAGTGGGCAAGGAAGCCGCGGGGAAAATGTCCGGGGAACAGCTTGAAAGAATTGCGAATACCGCGTGCCGGACTTGCGGAAGCTGTTCGGGCATGTTCACCGCCAATTCCATGAATTGTCTCGCGGAAGCGATCGGGCTCGCGCAACCGGGGAACGGAACGATTCCCGCGGCGGTATGGACGGACTCTCAAAAAAAATCCTGGAGAATCAATCCGGAGCGCATCAAGCTTGTGGAGCAGGCGGCGGATACTCTGGAAAACGCGCTCCTCAACAACATCCGGCCGCTTGATATTGTGACCCGAAAAGCGATCGACAACGCGTTCATCCTGGATCTCGCGATGGGAGGCTCCACGAACACGATCCTGCATACGCTCGCGCTTGCCTGTGAAGCCGGCATTCGCTATCCGATCCAACGGCTCAACCAACTGGCCAAGGTAACGCCGA
Organism: Candidatus Omnitrophota bacterium; assembly: GCA_023246985.1. Taxonomy (GTDB): domain Bacteria; phylum Omnitrophota; class Omnitrophia; order Omnitrophales; family Aquincolibacteriaceae; genus Aquincolibacterium. The sequence goes on from JAHFHJ010000107.1 coordinate 2,308, forward strand.
CGGTCTGCAAGGTGTCCCCCTCGCGTCCGGATGTACACATTGAAGATGTTCATAAAAAAGGCGGGATTGCTTCCATTCTGAAGGCGGTTCACCGGGACGGCCGGGCGCCGCTGGACCTCGATCTCAAAACCTGCGTTGGAAGTTTGCGGAACATGGTGGAAAAAGCCCCGGATCCCGACGGGGATGTGATCCGTTCGGGAGAGAACGTTTTTTCCAAAGAAGGCGGACTCGCGGTGCTTTACGGAAATATCGCGCCGGAAGGTTCCGTCGTGAAAACAGCGGGGGTGGACAAAGACATGATGCGATTCACCGGGCGCGCGAAGTGTTACAATTCCCAGGAAAGCGCGCTCGAAGCGATCCTGAAAGGGAAAATCGCGGACGGGGACGTGGTCGTGATCCGTTACGAAGGTCCCAGGGGCGGGCCCGGGATGCAGGAAATGCTTTCGCCCACCTCGGCCCTGAAAGGCCGCGATATCAAGGCGGCGCTTATTACCGACGGCCGCTTTTCGGGCGGGACGCGCGGGCTTTGCATCGGGCACATTTCACCGGAAGCCGCCGCGGGGGGGCCGATCGCGATCCTTAAGAATGGCGACCTCATCAAGATCGACGCCGGAAAAAGGACCCTGAACGTGGATCTGCCGGCAGGGGAGATCAGGAAACGGCTTTCAAAACTCAAGCCTTTCACGCCAAAAATCCGGGGAGGCTGGCTCGGACGGTATGCCCAGCATGTGTTGAGCGCGCACGTAGGAGCGGTGATGAACAATGTGGGTTTGATTTCAAACAAAAAAAAGGGGAGATCCTAAAATGATCAGTAAAAAAATGAACGACTTATTGAATGATCAACTTAATTTTGAGTTCTACTCGGCGTATCTTTATCTCGGCATGGCGGCCTACGCGGCCTCCCTCGGGCTGAATGGCTTTTCCGGGTGGTTCAAGTTCCAAACCAAAGAAGAAATGGGACACGGAGCGAAGTTCTATGAGTATATCCAGCGGCAGGGCGGCGATATTGTCCTGGGATCCGTCGCGTCGCCGAAGCAGAAATTTACTTCCGCGGCGGGACTTTTCGAAGCGTCCCTCGCGCATGAGAGAAAGGTTACTCAAAGGATCGTAGGGCTGATGGCGGCGGCGAAAAAAGAAGCCGACTACTCGACGGAGTCCTTCCTTTTGTGGTTCCTGAACGAGCAGGTCGAGGAAGAAGCCCAGCTTGTGGATATTCTCCAGAAGCTCGCGATCGGCGGCAAGACCGGTAATTCGCTCCTGATCCTGGACGGAATCCTGGGGCAAAGGAAGTAAAAGAGGTTTTCGATGCAAGCCGTTCCTATCGCGAAGAATATTTGGTGGGTCGGGGCGATCGACTGGACCGCGCGGCATTTTCACGGCCAGACCTACACGACCCAACGAGGGACCACCTACAACGCGTATCTGATCCTTGACGAAAAGATCACGCTGATTGACGCCGTGTACGGTCCTTTTGCCGGGGAGATGATCCAGCGGATTCGATCCGTGGTCCCGGCGGAAAAGATCGATACGATCATCGCCAACCACATTGAGCCGGATCATTCCGGGGCGCTTCCGGAGCTTCTGAAGTTTTGCCCCAACGCCAGGATCTACGGAAGCGAGCGCGCCGGGCAGGGGCTTGAGCATTACTACCATCAGAAGCTCAACTTTCAGGCCGTTAAGACGGGGGACCTGCTAAGTCTCGGCAGGAGAACGCTTCGTTTGATCGAGATTCCGATGATCCATTGGCCGGACAGCATGATGAGCTACCTCGTCGAGGACCAGATCCTTTTCTCCAACGATACGTTCGGTCAGCACTATGCCACGAGCGAACGGTTTGACGATGAAGTCCCCCAGGAGACGCTGATGGAAGAGACGGGGAAGTATTACGCGAACATCCTCTGGCCTTTCGGCAATCTGATCGCGCAGAGGCTCGCGGAGATCGAGAAAATGGCGATCCCGATCCGTATGATCGCGACCTCCCACGGACTCAGCTGGCGCAAGGATCCGTGGAAAGTGATCGAGGCCTACAAGCGCTGGTCCGCGAACGAGACGAAACCCAAGATCGTCGTGGTCTATGAAACCATGTATGGATCCACCGCTAAAATGGCCGGGAAAATCGTCGAAGGGATCAGCGATGCGGGAGTTCCTTTTAAACTTTACGATATAGCCCAGACAGACCGCACTTCGGTTATTTATGACATGTTTGACGCGAAGGCTTATATCGTCGGTTCTTCCAACCACGACGGCGGGATCTTGCCGAACATGGTCTCGTTTATGGAATTCCTGAAGGGATTGCACCCGAAGAACCGCATCGGGTGCGCGTTCGGTTCCTACGGGTGGTCCGGCGTCGCGATCATGAAGCTGGAGGCAATACTCAAAGAGGCCGGCGTCGCGATCGTTCATCCGGCGCTTTCCGTGGTCTACGCTCCGGATGACGCCCAGTTGACCGCGTGTTATGAACTCGGAAAGAAAGTCGCGGCACTGGTTCAAAAAGGATAAGACATGGAGACCTTTGACGCCATTGCCAAGCGCGCCAGCGTTCGCGATTATATGAACCAGCCGGTTCCCAAAGCAATGCTGGAGAAACTCGTGGACGCGGGGCGAAGGGCCCCTTCGGCCCGGGCCGTGGAGCCCTGGGAATTTGTGGTGATCACCGAGCGTACGATGCTCGATAAGCTGGCGGGGATCGTCAGCACGGGCGTTTTTCTCAAGCAGGCGACGGCATGTATCGCGGTCTTTTGCCAGGACACGAAATATTATCTTGAAGACGGTTCCGCGGCGACTGAGAATATCCTGCTTAGGGCGACCGACCTCGGGCTTGGAACCTGCTGGATCGCCGGCGATAAAAAAGAATATTGCGGCGCCGTAGCGACCCTTTTGGGCGTGCCCGCCGTTTTTAAATTGATCAGTCTCATTTCCATCGGCTGGGCGGTCCGGGAACCCCGCCAGCACAAGCGCCGCACCCTCGAAGAAGTTCTTCACCGGGAAAAGTTCT
>JAHFHJ010000108.1 GCA_023246985.1 Candidatus Omnitrophota bacterium
TGGATCACGGTCCCGGCACGAAGATATTCCATGTTCATTCTTTCCGCTGTTTCCCGCGCTCTCACATCCAGATCGAACAGGATCTCAACATGGTCACAAAAGAATCCCAGCGGCACGGCGACGATCCTCTTGATCCCGTCTTTGGCCGATCGTTCGATCACTTTGTTGATATCCGGTCCCAGCCAAGGCCCGGAAACATGGGCGGGTTTTGACTGATAAACCACTTCCCACCGGGAATATCCCAAGCGTTGAGCAACAAGTTTCGCCGCCGCTAATGCTTCGCCGGGATAGCCGGACTCCGATGCTTTTTCTTCCGGCCGCGCGGGCAGAGAATGAAATGTGAAAAGAATCCGCGCTTTTTTTCTTTCATCTGCCGGAACCTTTTCAAGGACCTTGCGAATCTCATCCGCCTGGGCCTCTATGAAAAGTTCTTCTTCATGCCACGCGTTCTGAAAAACATAATCGACGGCCGGTTCTTCTAAAATTGCCCGCGCGGTTCGTAGACTTTCCTTGTATTTTGCCCCCGTAACCGCTCCCGGAAAAGCATTTAAAATAATTGCGAGCCCCTTCCGGTGGCCTTTCTGCCGAAGCTTTGGCAGCACATCTTCAAGGAACGGATGCCAGTTTTTCATACCCACATAGACCGGCAGATTGATCCCGGAATCCCCTAACATTCGCCCCCATTGTTCCGCGAAGCGGATTACTTCTTTGGAATAAGGAGAGGCCCCGCCGATCTGCTCATAATTGCGCGCGACGGCTTTCAAAACGGCCTCCGGAATATTCCGGCCATGCATCATCCCTTTCAGAAACGGCATCACCTCCTCAGAGGTTCTCGGACCGCCGTAACCGATCAAAAGAATGTGATCAAGCTCCATCGTTATCTCTCAACCCTTGAGGGGGACAGTTTCTCTAACGTCTTTAAAGGGACTGTCCCCTTTTTCAAAAAATTGATGCATGGATTCTGCCGTGGTCTCCGCCCATTTCACGCAATCCGGCACCCCGATCCCCCGGAAGGCGTTCCCGGCGAGGTAAAGGCCTGGGAAAGCCGCGAGTTTTCCACGGATCTTATTGACGAGTTCCGTATGCCCCACCTGATACTGCGGCATGGTATGCGGGTACCGGCGCACGAAAGAAAAAAACGGCGCCTTTTCCACGCCAAGATAATGCCGCAATTCCTCCCGGACCGCTTGCTCCATGGCCTGATCGTCAAGCGCGTAAACCTCGCGATGAAGCGCGCCGCCCACGAACGCTCGTAAAAGGACCTTGCCCTCCGGCGCGCGTCCGTGAAACTTCACGCTCGAAAAACTGCATGCCACGATCCTGCGCTGGGCGAAGGCCGGCACCACGAATCCGAACCCGTTCAGCGGATGCGGAATATCGGCGCGGTGGTAGGCCAAATTCACGGTCGCTACCGATTCATAGGGAATGCCCTGAAGCTCCCGGGAAAGTTCCGGAGCGACGCCGGAAAGAAGCGGAACGGCATGATGCGCGGTCAAGGCGAGACACAACGCGTCCGCTTCAAAGAATTCCCCGGACCGGGTCGTTACGTTCCAACCTTCAGATCCGCGATGGATTCCCGTCACCTCTGAAGAAATTTTGACCCTCACCCCCGGCAAATGATCCCGAACTGCCCGTGTCAGGGTTTCCATGCCTCCCCGGAAAGAAAGGAACAGGCTGTAGCGAGGACCGCTGGCCGTTTGCGCGGCATGCTTCGATCTTTGTTTTCTCCGCGACAGCAATCCCCGGATGACGCTTCCGTACCGCCGTTCCAGTTCCTGAAATTGCGGCATCGTCGCCCCGAGGCTTAGATGTTCTGGATCCGCGGTATAGATCCCTCCGATCATCGGCTGGGCAACTTGTTTAAGCAGCGTTTCTCCGAAACGCCGGCGAACGAAACCGGCCACGCTCTCATCGCCAAGCGTTTTTCTTCGTGGAATAAAAAGTTCGCAACCCATGCGGAGTTTGGTCATCAGCCCAAGAAGCGGGGTCATCAGGAAGGCGCGGATCTGGGACGGCGCGATTAGGTAGAATCCTTCGGGGACCGCGATCAGTTTTCCTTTTTTGTAGATAAAACTGCGCCGCAGCTTGTCGTTGGTATCGAGGATCTCGGATGCAATGCCGAGGCGAGCGGATAATTCCTGCGCGGCCGGCTTTTCCGAGATAAAAGAATCCGGGCCGCCTTCCATCAGAAAACCGTCTTTGTTCCATGTCTCGATCACGCCGCCGAGCCGCGGCTTGGCTTCCAGGATCGTGATCTCAAGCGGGCGGCTACCCCCGCGTTGGAGTTCACAAAAACGATGGGCTGTGGCCAGTCCCGAGATGCCGCCGCCGACAATAATCACCTTATTTCGCATTTTCATAAGACCGAGTCGTACCGTTCTCCATCCCGACTGCCATTCATGAAAAGAAAATCAAAGTCAGGATGGAATGTGGTAGTAGTCAGATGTAAGTTCCTGAATGTTGGCGTTCTCAAAATTCGAATTTCGAAACCCGAATTACGGAACAAATTCCAATTTCAAAATACAAAAACTCCTTTAAAACATTCGAGCATTTGAGTTTCGAATTTGTTTCGTGCTTCGCTATTCAGATTTCGCGCTTAAATTTAGCGGGAGCTCATTTCGTGGACCATTTCGACAAGCGCGATCACATGGTCGATTGGTGTTTTGGGAAGAACACCATGCCCGAGGTTAAAAATGTGTCCCGGTCTACCCTCCGCCTGCTTCAGGATTTTTTTTGCGGCCCTGCGGATCGCGCTGACCGACTCGAGAAGGATCTCCGGATCCAGATTCCCCTGGATCCCCTTGCCGGATCCGATCCGATCCCACGCCTGATCCAGCCGCACATGATGATCCACGCTGATGACCGTTCCGCCGGCCTCGGCGAAATCCTCGATGAAGGGGCCGGTTCCGGTCCCAAAATGAATGACGGAGGTTCCCTTTTTGATCCCCTCGATGACTTCGCGGGAATAAGGCAGCGCATAGGTTCGGTATTCTTCAGGACTCAGGCACCCGACCCAGCTATCGAACAGCTGAACCGCGTCGGCTCCGGCGCGGATCTGGCCGTTCAGGTAAGGGATTACGGCCCGGCATATTTTTTCCATGAGCCCGTGCCAGGCCGAGGGTTCCGTATGCATGAATTGTCTGACTTTCAGGAAAGTGCGCGAACTCCCGCCCTCCAAGATATAAGCCGCAAGCGTGAACGGCGCGCCGGCAAATCCGATGAGCGGGATCTCCGGCGCGAGATGCTTCCGGGTTTTTTTGACGGCTTTGAAAACATAGTCGAGCGACTCTTCCGGATCGACTTCAAACAACCGGTCCACATCTTTCGGAAAAGTGATCCCTCCGGTGATCACGGGACCTTTGTTCTCGGTATATTGCAATCCTAATCCCAACGGTTCCAGGATGAGTAGAAGATCGGAAAAAAGGATCGCCGCATCCGCGCCGAGTTTTTCCTGGGCCGTGACCGCGACCTCCGCGCAAAGGTTCGGATCTTTGCAGAGATCGAGGAAAGAGACCTTGGCCCGGATCTCGCGGTATTCTTTTATGTAACGCCCGGCCTGGCGCATGAGCCACACCGGAGTGAATGATGTGGGTTCCCGGCGGCATGCTTTGAGAAAAGGTGATCCGCGGCGCAGATTCATTTCTATTTTTTTACCATATGAGGCACCGGATGATAAGAACAGCAGGGTTCTTCGGCCAGGTAGTCTCCCGTCATCGCATAGGCCCTGGAACGCGACCCGCCGCAAAAATCCTTATAGGGACAAATCCCGCATTTTCCTTTGAGCCGCGCAGAATCACGGAGCTCTCGGAGAACCGGGGCATTTTGATAAATGTTTTTCAGGGAATCTTCGCGAACGCTGCCCGTTCTGATCGGAAGAAAACCGCTTGGGAAGACCTCGCCACGAGAGGATACGAACAAGAACCCTTTTCCGGAATTGACGCCCTTGGGCGCCAACCCGATGCTCCCCTCCGGGCCTTCGGCGCGGCTCAAAAGCTCGGGCAGCGTGATCTCGTTTTGATCGATGACGCGCGGATCGATCCCCCGCTCAAGCAACTTTTGCTCGAATACGTATTTCCGGTAATGCTGGGCTTCCGTAACTTTAATAACAAAGCGTACGCGTTTTTGAAGCGCGTAGATCTTTTTGAACGCCTCATCGAACTTCTCGGCGCTCAAAAGATTCAGGTCCGCGCCGCGGCCCACCGGCACCAGGAAAAAAACTTCCCAGAAAACGATCGGCAGGGATTCGACCAAAGCGATGAACTCCTCCAACTGCCGGCTGTTGTGTACATTGATCAGCGAATTGATCTGCGTGGCAAGCCCGCACGCATGGGCGAGTTTGATGTATTCGATCGTCTTGGAAAAAACACCGGGCATCTTCCGGAACGCATCATGGTCCGCGGCGTTCGGGGCATCGAGACTGAACGCGATCTGGTCCAGTCCCGCCTGCTTCAGCTCGCGGATCCTGGCTTCCGTCAAAAGCGGCGTCACGGCGGGGATCGCCCCGGTCTTCAGGCCTAAGGATTTCGCGTAACGGATCAGGTCATTCAACCCCTTCTTTTTCAGGGGATCGCCTCCGGTGAAGATCAGGATCGGGGTGCCCATTTCATGGACCTGCCGCACCAGATTCATGCTTTCATCCGAATTAAGCTCGTCGGGAGCAGGATCCGGCTGGGCGGAGGCACGGCAGTGGACGCACGACAGGTCACAAGCGTTCGTAGTCTCCCAACAAACCAGGAACGGCCGCTGATTAAAATCAAAATGACCGAGATCTATACTGCCGTGACTTGGCTTATGCATGACTCGTCTTTCTTGTGGAGGTTGTGACCGGCGGACAGGGTATCAGAAACATGAAAAGACATGAAGCAAATTGTGGGATTTAGGAAAAGCGAAGAAGAACCCGGAGATCAGCCCCAGTTAACTTTGACACCCGTGCTCACAACGACAGCCGTATAATCGCCTACTTCTACACGGTTATTGGACGTGTAGTTGTAAACACTGACCGTGGGTTCTATAGTCACGTTCTTGTGAATTTGTAACCGGAGGGTCGTTGCGACCCCCAAACGATCAAAATCCGATCCGAGAGGCAGCCCTTTACTTATAAAATCAACAAAATTGCGCGCCCGGGTGTAAGAAGTCGTTGTATTCACGGAGATCTTGGACTGAGGCGTGTAATCGAAACTGATAAGCCAGGTGCTGGAATTCGAAGTGAATGCCGGAGTAGCAGGATTATATTTTTCATTACGCGCCGGTGTTT